>CAZVXD010000052.1:0-13379 GCA_964631335.1 uncultured bacterium | reverse complement strand
TTGACTCATTTGATTCTTCAAGAAGCGGATAAAAATCCGCGTATAATATAGAAACGCGTTCTTCGTAAGACAATCTGAAATGTTGAGAAATCTCATAAATCACTTTACCGTGTCTGATAACGTCAAATTGAAGCTCAAGAGAAGCATTTTTCAAAAAAACGATATCCAAATTATCAGAGTAATCAGGAAACAAAGAACTTATCACCCTATATATCCTATCATACAATTTAAAAGTGTTTTCTTTAACGTTACCGGGATTTTTGAAAACAACTCCTATGTCTAAATCACTATTTGAATTGTAAGTATCTTCAGCATAGGAACCAAACAAATACAAAATTCCTATATCCAGTCCTTCCATTCGTTCTTTATCTACTTTTATATCGAATTCTTTACTCATTGCCATAACGCTCCATTGCTTAAATTTATTGCTATTGCTAAAAAAAGTCAACCCCGGTTAAGATTACACTAATTTTTTATTCCTAAAGCACAAAGTGAAAATGCTCAAATGATTTTTTCTTTGTGTCTTTGTGCTTTAGCGGCAGAAAGAATATTGAATTAATACGTATGTTTCCCGGTTAATATTGGAAGGGCGGGGTGTTGACAACAAAGATTAAAATCCTAACTTTCACTCTATGAAAGAAAAATTTGCATCTATTCCATTATTCGGACCAGGGAAAAAAGTAGTGGATATAGGATGTTGGGATAATATCGAACCTTCTATTACTCTGGCATCAAAAGGAACCATTGTCTTCGCGGTAGACCGCTACCAGAAAATGACACAGTTTAAAGAAAAATTACTCTATTCATTAGAAAACACAAAAATAAGCGAAGAAATTTCAAGGAAAATAATTCCCCTGAAAGCAAACGCCGTAAATTTGCCTTTTCCCGAAGAATCTATAGATGGAATCCTCTTTCTTTACTCGGTTTCCTGGCTTGAACAGTTCGGAACCGAACCGCTCATGGCTTACAGGGAAGCTACGCGAATTCTAAAAGGTGATGGAATCGTTATAATAACCGAATCTAATACACAAAGGGCTAAAATACAGGAAAGATTTTTAAATACAATGATAAAAACAGAAAGAAAGGATAACATTGTTATCGGAAGAAAATTCACTCCCGAAGAAAAACTATTTTAAATTACCGCAAAGACGCAAAGAACACAAAGAAAGAAATTTTGTTGTTTTGTTTACTCGGCACTCAGCACTCCGTACACTGCACTCTTTTCTAAGCTCTAACACTTCTACGCATCTACGTACCAACAAAATTATACTGAAACCTGAAACCCAAAACCTAAGACCCAACATTATCTTCCCACCGAAACAACTGCCTTCTCAACAGTTCTCACAGATTCATCGGCATCTTCGATTACCAATAGAATTATGTAAAGCCCTGAAGATACCAACTCGCCTCTTTTGTCTTTCCCGTCCCATATCCACTCTCCGGCCTCTCCTCCGTAAACCCCAGAATCTTCACGTAACAGATGTCCCCTCCTATCGAAAATCTTAAGAATTACTTCGTTTCTCAAATAAGGGAGATTAAACGAAATTACACTCGTTTCCTCCTCTCCATCCCCATCGGGAGTAAAATGCCGCGGTGTTACGGCAAGAGACAGGTCTTCTCTTCTGTACTCGGCGAATATTGAATTTACCTCTCCGGGAGTTCCGCCCTCAGGTAAGGACTGTCCCCAGTTTGTAGAATTATCACCGGATATATCAGCGTTAACTCTTTCCAAAGAATAATTACCAGGCACTTCATCGCCTGAATAGAGAACCTTCTCGAGAACAAACCCATTTTCATCCACTAAAATAACACTATCGCCGCTATTCGAGAAAGATAAATCGATTTCAAAAACAGGGTAAGAAATTCCGCCGTAATAACTCAGAAAAGAAATCGAATCCGAAGTAATTATAAGGTAATCCCCGGAAGCTATTTCTAAATGGCTACAAGAAACTTCATCGATTTCAAAAGAATCCAGGATAACATTATATTCAAACCTATTAAAAAGCTCTATCCACTCGGGCGGACCGCTCGGGGCATACATGACTTCATTTATAACCAGATCCGAAATTCCTTCACCTATTCTAACTCTCCGTAAAATAATATTATTAATTAAATCGAAACCAAGAACATAAAAACCCTCAGAAGCCAAAGAGAAATCGAGTTCAAATGAAGAATCTTGAGAAATTTCAAAAAGGGCAAAATTTTCAATTAATTCTCCTTCGTCGAGATCCTTATTCCGATTCACATCGTTAAAAATCTCTACCGTTCCTCCAAGCACCGTATCGTGAGGATTGGACAAAGCAACAAATACATTATTACCATCCACCCAGAGCGAATCGAGAGAAAAATCGGGAGTCGAATAAACCGAATTTTCTCGACCGGGCGTAGAACCTGAAATATCTTTGCAGGATTTCCAATTTCCAGGGAAATCATAACTCTCAGGACAAACTCTTTCCACCGAGATACCGTCTCCGGGATCAAAAGTATGATAATAGGTGGATACAGTATCGCCACCCGAAGAAATTAGCGCGATTGGATCAGTCGTCGAAAGGCCATCCCCTATCGTGGTATTACCAACTGTCAACAAAAGACACGAGGGAACACCGTAAGGCATATAATTTTCCCCCGAATCGACATATTCGGGATCCATGATAAGAGCGTATTCTCCGGGCAATAACAAAGTGTTAGAATTCCCTGAAAGCGCGGAAAAAGAAATAATTTCATCTACTGCATCAAAATCCGTAATCAACCAGCCATCTAAATCGACCGCCACAGAACCCAAATTAAAAATCTCGATAAATTCATTTCTGTCTTCAGGGCTACCCGCCCCTCCCGAACCGAGGGGATTCGACATTACCTCGTTAATACACATATTCGAAAATAACAAAAACAAAAAATACATCCCGGTTAATTATAGAAGAAAAACATTGAATGTCAAGAACAGCACCCAATGACAAAAATGGGGAAAATTTATATTCTTATCCATAGATAAATCACGGGAAAGGCAAAAACATTTTGTGTGGAAAACTTGTTAAAAAACTACAACAGGGGCTGCAAGACATTGACAAACAGCATCTTATACTATACGACTTATCCACAAGCATTTATATTAAACCCTTAAATAATAGAAACTTAACAAAAGTTTAACAAAATCATAACACTGAATTTTTTTTTTAAATTTTTTTATATGGGATTTTAACTTGTGGGGATTAGATATGTCAAAACTCTTGATTTGTTTAAACTGGCGCCCAAAAATTTCTTAAAAAATTTTTTTAGAAATATTCTAATACGAAAAAGCCTAGAGAATTGTTCTGAAGATAAAAGTTAATAAATTGTGGAAATGTATAAGTTCCTAATAGGATCGACGGTAAAAAAAATAATAAGTCCGGCTAAAACCGGACTTATTATTAATTTTGCGATATGATTTCGGAATCAAAAATTATCGCGCGAGAATATTATCGAAACCCCACTGCAGCTGAGCCATCAAAAGGTTAACGTCGGGCGTAGGACCTTCATACATAGTTCTCTGTCCCTGAATTTGAAGTATAACCTGAGGTTTATCTTTTTCGTTCCTGATTATGTTCCAGTTAAGCCCTCCGATAATACGTTTATGGCCGTCATCGGCAATTTCTGTGTTTAAATCCCATAAATCAAATCTACCGACTATATCTACGTCGATATTCATTAATTCTCCGAGTTTCAAAACAGGCATGATCATAAATCCAGTACTCTTAACATCGTCTTTATTCTGGTAAAGATACTCTCCGCGCAGTTCAACAGGTCCTTTAGAAAAACGCGCCAGACCTATAGCGGCAAATTTGTCCGCGTCGGTTATATGTAATACCGAACCGCCTAAAGTAAAACAGGGTAGCAGCGCATATCTTATGTTACCAAGTAGCTCAACATCCAGGTCCAGGTCATTGCCTGTTACAGTATATCCTTCTCCGTTATAAACACCGAGGGAATAAACACCTTTATCGCCGGGAAGATTCCCCTGGAAAGCGATTCCATAATCCGCGGATTTCGCGACACCTTCTCTTTCCTCCAGGACCTGTTCTATTGTAATATATTCCCAATCATAACCGAAACCAAAATAATGTTGAATTATACCAACACGAATATCACTTCCAAGTATGGGCAGAGTCTCCGCGAAATTAAGATAAGCGTATTTTACTCGAACGCCGCCGCCCGTATTAGAAGTTTCGTCGGAAAAGAAATCAAGGTTAAACCTGCCGCTTATTTTTTCGGTAATAGTGGGTTCTATTCTAAAGTAACCTCTTTTTAACGCAAACTCACTCGAGAGTATATCTCCGTCGACAATTTCATTGGTATATCTATTCCATAGCAACATAGATACTTTAGTATCTCCCGGTTCTCCTCCCGCCAGAAAAACAGGAACAAAAACAAAAGAACCAATCAGCAAAACGAACCAAAAACTTAATCTTCTCATTACGACCTCCTATGAGGTTTTAAATTTGCACAATAAATTTTTGAAAAATATATTAAAATAGAATGATATATCGAAGAAGAAATCATCAACACTCAAATAAAATAATAATCAATAAGCAACTCCTGTCAAGGCTTTCAAAAAACCACCCCCACCCCTGAAATAATCTCGCACAGAGAACACAGAGATTTTAATTGTAAATTGAGAGTTGTAATTTATAAATTTCAAATTTACTTCCTTCTCCCGAAAAACCGTAGCGTTGGGGCTCGTCCCCAACAATCAATGGCGGGGGATAAACCCCCGCGCTACAGAGTATTTTTGTAGAGTTCGGGTTTGTACCCAACATTAATAAAAAATAATTAAAACTTTGCGTCTTGGTGTCCTTGTGGCTAAGTTTAAAAAAAACAAAAAGTTGACCGGTAGTACTACAAAGATTTAAGCAAAAAGTATTAAGAACCGATATTGACTAAATAAAGAAAACAGTTAACCTTAAACAGCTAAAGGGGATAAATCTATAGTGAAAGAAAAAAGTAAACAGTCTTATTTCGGAAAGGATTTAGAAGATATGGCCTTTGCCGAGAATTACCATCGATGGATAATACAAAGATTTAAGCCATATCTTGGAAATAATGTAGCGGAAATCGGCGCCGGCAGCGGTAATTTCACAAGTTTTCTGGTCAACGAAAAAATAAAACGAATATTCGCCTTCGAGCCTTCGGATAATATGTTTTCCCTGCTTAAGAATAAATTCAAAGAAAAAAAAGAAGTTATAACAATAAACTCCTTTTTGAGTGAAAAATATCAGGAGTTCTCTGAATTTTTTGATTCGGTTCTCTATATTAATGTCCTAGAACATATAGAATCGGATAAAGAAGAACTACTGTTCGCGTATAAAACAATGAAAAAAAATGGTTTTCTACTGATTTTCGTGCCAGCATTGCCGTGGCTATATAGTAACTTTGATAAAAAAGTCGGACATTTTCGCAGATATTCCAAAAAAAATCTAACAGAAGTTGTACGAAAAAGCGGTTTTTCAGTAAAGCATATCAGCTATTTCGACTCTGTGGGCGTAATTCTCTGGTATATAGTTTTCGTCCTTCTCGGCAAAACAACATCAAGAACCAATGTTTCCCTGTATGATAAATTTATAATTCCACCTATGAAGTTTTTAGAGAATTTAATAGAACCGCCTATAGGAAAAAATCTGATAGTTACAGGACAGAAAAAATAGAAAACAACTTTAATGTATTAATAGAAGTAAGGCAACAATTTTCCGTATTTTCACTTCTTGACATAGAATCAAAAATGTTTACATTGGAAACCAAATGAAGCTATCGGTAATAATACCTGTATTTAACGAAAAAGATACAATAAAAGAAGTACTGGAAAAAGTAAAAAAGTCTCCCGTAAAAAAGGAAATAATTATCATAGATGACGGTTCAAACGACGGAACAAAAGAATTACTACAGAACGCTCAAGGGAAATTAACATACAATCATGACATAAAAATTTTGTATCTCGATAAAAATCTGGGAAAAGGACAGGCAATAAAAAAAGGGTTATCTCTGGCAAAGGGAGATTATATAATAATCCAGGACGCCGACCTTGAATATGATCCCAATGAATATCCGAAATTACTTAAACCCATTTTAAATAAAGAAGCCGATGTCGTTTTTGGCTCCAGACTCCTTGAAAAGAATAAAAATTCGAGTCGTGACCGTTTTTTATATATGGGAAGGATTTCAATTAGCTGGGCGACCAACATTTTATTCAGAAGTCACCTCACCGATGTGTATACTTGCTTTAAGTTGATTCCCAACGATTTAATTCAAAGTTTTAACATAAAAGCGAACGGTTTCGAGTTAGAAGCCGAACTTACCGCAAAAATTCTTTTGTCGGGCAAAAAAATAAAAGAAGTTCCGATAGATTACAACCCCCGCTCAAAAAAAGCAGGAAAAAAAATAACATGGATGGATTGGTTTAGAGGGATCAAGATGCTTCTGGTGCTTCGTTTTAAAAAGGGTAGTTTCTAAAAACACATAAAAATCTTACTTTTCTTTTTGTCTTTGTGCTCTTTTTGGCTAGACTCTGCTCTCGGCTTACCGCTGACGGCTTAAAATAATTTTTAATTTTGAGTTTTTAATTTAACATTAAACATTCAACATCCAGAATTACTGTCGTGTGTTCTGTGGTTCAAAAATCACTCAGACATGACAATAACAGGAATAGGGTCTTCCGATTCATAAGAAATCTCGAACCCTTCATTTTTAAAATACTCTATCCACCGTGATTTCTCTTCGTAAAGTCCGCCGCGTTTTAATTCAACAAAAATAAAAGAAATATTATAATCGCTTTTCAAAGAATCCAACCTATCTTCATTTATTTCGGATAATTCGATAAGTTTTACTCTGCTAAAATACGGATTAAACAACTCATCGGCATCGTAATTACATATTATAATATCCGCATCACCAATATTTTCCCGTACAATCTGGCTTAAGTTTTTTTCTTTCTTTACAAATTCATAATGTTTATATTGAATTCCGCAGGCGAAAATAAATAATAATGAAATAACAAAAACAAAAACCTTTTTCATGAATTCCCTGTTATGTAAATACTGTAAAAAAGGTATCAATAAAAGAGGAATAACAGGAATCATAAATCTCTGCCCTTTTACTAATTTCTCTATAATATTACTTTCCCCATCGATGTAATAATAAAACGAATAAAAAATTACAATTAACAGAGAAGGGATAATAAAAAGAGAGTTTTTTTTGTTTTTAAAACCTAAAAATACCGATATCAATAACATCCCCGGAAATAATACATTTAAAGATAATAGATAATAGGGAAAATTATATATAAAATAGCTGAACCCGAAGGACCTGGCGCCGTCGACAGAAAAAGGACCGAGTATGGAACCATATACGTGCATCACATATCCAAAAAGTACAAAAGAAAAGAACGCGATTCCCGGAAGGAGATGCAGCGACTTTTTATATTCCTTCCTATAAAGAAGCGCGCCAAAGATGCCGATGATTAAAATCACGTTAGGATACCTCAGTAATAAAAGAAATCCGAGAGAAAATCCAGCCCCAAGGTTTTTCTTATCCAGCAGCAATAAAACACCCAACAACAAAAAGAACATCGATGGAATATCGCTCATCAAAGTTCGAGAAAATAAAACTATTGTAGGATGAAGAAGAAAAACGAGGGAGTACATGGGATCGATTTTTAATTTACGCAGTATCGAAATAAAAAGCAAAAAACTGCCTATATAAAGCAAAATATTTTTCAAAAATCCAAGTTTCCAGTGAATTACCGTAAAAGGAAGAAGAAGGGCGGAATTACCCGGAGGATATATAGAAACAGTTCCTTTTGTTCCCTCTACTGTTCCAAGAAGAGGAGCGTCGACTCCCGCTTTTTCATAGAAGAAAGAACCGTTCTGCATGGCGTGAGTCGCGGTAAGATATAAATCCTCGTCATAAATACCGTAAAAATCGGGATAAAAGAAAAAAATAACAGCAATCTGCACAATTATAAATAAAATAAAAAATTTTTTCATATCAAGAAGATATAAACACATAAAACTTTGTCAACACAAGACCCCTCCCCACAAATTTGAACCACAGAGATCACAGAGAAAAAAACACAGAGATTTCTTTGTTGTTTAAAAACCCAACCCCACACCCCTAACAGAAACCACAAGATTACACAGATTTACACTGATTTTTTGTTTTTTTCCTAAAACCCAGGACCTGAGACCCAATTACTCACACGGAGGATACAGAGGAAAAAGAACAGTCCAAAGTCCATAGTCCAATGTCCAAAGCCAAAACCAAATCCCAATTCCGAAATCCCAAATCCTAATCACACCGCAGAGATTTTTTGTTGGTTTTTTTGACAAGTGACCAGCGACAAGTGACTAATGACTAAGTTATTCACATGTAGGACATGTAGAGATTGTAGTTTTTTTAATCCCAAATGCCAACATTTAGCCACAGATTCCACTGATTATCAAAGAAACTCACCGTAAAGACACAAAGAACACAGAAATCTTAATCGTAAATTGTAAGTTGTAATTTGTAAGTTTAAAATTTACTTCCTTGTCCCGAAAAACCGTAGCGTTGGGGCTCGCCCCCAACCATTTGCAGGAGGGATCCCCCAATCCCGAAAAAGTTGTCATTGCAAATTCTTCTTTCTGCCTGACTTATACGAAGCAATCTCAAGGGCACTTGTACCGCAAAGAACACAGAAAAAAGATTTTTATTTTTTTACTATACCTCAAAACCTCAAAACTATACCCTATCTTCCTCAGATTACTCAATATTGCAATATAGTGTTTTTCTATAATACTGTTTTGTACTTTTTTCAAAAAAATAATTTTTTATCTTGACATAATGATGATTTTGAGTATACTGAACAGTAAATTCATACTCAAACAAAAAGGAGGTGCAGTATGAAAAGTTTAAGTCTGGTTGGTTTAGTACTGTCGTTGGTTGGTATGTTCGCCTATGGATATGAAACCGGATACTGGGAAAACAATCCATCCTACCCGAAAACCTGGACATCGGATGCGGTTGGAATTGGAACTGACTCTCCGGAACAAATGCTCCATATAAAATCATCATATCCTAAAATTGTAATGGAATCTAACAGTTGCAAATGGTGGATGTATGCAAGACCTGTCGACAATAGTTTCAGAATTAGCGACCTTAAAAATGATAGGTTGAGCTGGTTTATTGTTAAAAGTGAAATAGCAACATTCGGTGATCCCTCGAGCGCGGTTGGAATATCTATTATCGGAGGCGAGGAAAAAGTGAGAGACCTGGATTTTTGCACAGGTGATTATAATCATCCGAGATGGGTTTTGAGAGCCGGGCAAGAGCCCGAATCCGGTAATGACACAGGCTCAGATTTTACAATTATCAGCAGAAAAGATGATGGATCATGGAAAAGTGCCTGTTTGCATATAAAGAGAAATACTGGCAATATTGGCATTGGTACGACGGAACCGGCAAGCAAATTGCATGTAGAATGCGAAGCAAGTGCACCCAGTCAACCTGAAGAACAATGGGCTGCTATTTATGGTTGCAATACTGCTACCTCTTATGGTCCAATTGGCGTATATGGAAGAGTAAATGCAAGCAACGGCAAAGCTGTTTATGGACGTAATTATAATTCAAATGGATATGGTGGGTTTTTTGTTGGAAAAAGTTATTTTTCAGGCAACGTCGGTATCGGGACGACGGATCCAGACTACAAATTAGACGTTGATGGACAAATACAGTGTATGCATGAAAACCCATATATAAAACTTCATGATAATAATACCTCCGAAGATTATCATAGTCAGTACTTAATAAGTCGGGATGGTTATTTCTTGGTTCAAGCATACGATGGAAGCAATTGGACGTCCACAATGCAGCTTAGGCCAACTATACAATATTTCCCTGGTAATGTGGGCATCGGGACGACAAATCCCGGAGATTACAAACTTGCCGTTAATGGTCATATAAGAGCAAAAGAAATAAAAGTCGAAACAGGCTGGTCTGATTTTGTTTTCGCGGACAATTACAAACTCATGTCCCTCGATAGACTTGAAAAACATATTAAAGCTAACAAAAGTCTTCCGGGTATTCCTACTGAAAAAGAAGTACTTAAAAATGGCGTAGAACTTGGCGAAATGCAGGCAAAACTCCTTGAAAAAATCGAAGAATTAACTCTGTATGTAATTAACCAGGACAAAGAGTTAAACGAATTGAAGAAAGAAGTTGAAAATTTAAAAGAAGAGAATGAAAAGCTCAAAAATAATAATTAATACAGAATTTGCTGTCTTAACCTCTCAAAAATAGGAGTTAAAATGATCTTACGATTAAAAAAAGATATAATTCCAGGGAGAGACCCTGTGATAAAGAAAGAAAAGAAGGGGGGGCAATGTTAAAAACTAAAATATTGTGTTTATTATTCCCTCTCATTCTACTTGCGGAGCTTTCTTCATCTTCAGATAATTCTTCGATTTTTATCGAGAAAACTTTCAGTTTTGAAGAAAGTCTCTTAACTTTTAAGAAAGTAAACGGTTATGATATGATATATATCCCCGATGCTGTGCCTCTTGTTAAGCTAGGTTATCCGTCCTTACCCCAGCTTGGTCTTAAGTTTATCATACCACCCAACGCGACCGCAAAAAAAGTAGACGTCATAGTAAATGACGAGAAAGTCATTCCGGGAGAATTCAACATCCTGCCGTCACAACCACCCGTCAGATTAAGCGCAAATGCAGAAGAAATAGTTTTCGTAGAACCCAATACTGATGTCTATAAATCAAAAAACCCGTATCCCGAAAATCTGGCCAGCAAAACACACACGGGAACTAAATGTGGTTATAGGATAGTTTCTTTTTCTTTTTATCCAATTCAATACACGCCTGCGGAGAAGAAACTTACTTTGATTAAGGATTTTACAGTTAGACTTCATTACGATTATGAAAAAAGCCCCAGGAAAGAAATAACACCTATGCAAAAATATGAATTTGGCAATAGTGTAAGAAAAATAGTAATGAATCCAGAGGATATAGAAACGTATGCACCTAAGACCAAAGGAAAAACACGTGATGAGCCTACTTGGAAAATGGTAATAATTTCTCCCAATAATGACGATTGGATAGATTCTCTTGCTATTCTTAAAGAATGGAAAAATAAAAAAGGTGTAAGTTGCGCGATTAAAAACCTACACGATATATATAACGAATATGATGGGGATGATAACCCAGAAAAAATAAAAAACTTTATTATTGATATGTGGAACAATCACGGAACAATATGGGTGTTGTTTGGAGCAGACCACGGAACAAATCAAATGAATTCCATACCATGCAGAGGTGTTTTCGCAAAGGCCCCTTCCGGTGGTCATGAAGATTGGAGTTTACCCTGTGAAAGGTATTATGAAGATGTGGAAGAATGGAATTTCGATGAGGATTCTAAATATGGAGAAGACACAGATGGTCCGGGCGGGGGACAACTTGACTGGTATTCGGATGTATATGTAGGCAGGATGTTCGCAAATAATGATGGTGAAGCCGGTAAATATGTCAGACGCATCCTGAAATATGAGAAAAACCCACCCGATAACTATACTAGAAAAGCCTTATTCTACTCAAGCTACTACAGGATGACACTCGGATATAAGTTATGCGGACTTCTCGTAACCGACGTTTGCGCAGAAGAAATACCATCAAGCTGGTTTACAGGTGGAAATGCGGACCATCCGGGTTATCATTACAAAGAATATGATTACGTTCAAGAACCAATAGAAATAAACAACTATGAAAGTGGCCAACAAATAATTGATTCAATGAACATGGGGTACGGTTTTGTTTGTGTAGCTTCCCACGGAGATAAAAATTTAATAATGTCCAAATATGGTGATTCCCCATGTCCTCCAAACATATCTATTTCAAGCTCAGATATTAATGATGCTGTAAATGGCCTATCGCCAGGAGATAAAGTCGGCATACACACAGGTGCCTGTTGTTTTGTAGGTGCTTTTGATCAAACAATCCCTTGTATAGCAGAAGATATTTATGATAAGGGTTCTATAGGGGGTGCATGGAATTCGAGATACGGATTTCACGACCCCAATAGTGAAGCGTTTCCCACCACTCTTTCAAATGGATTAGTATGGCAGTTTTTCGCACATGCTTTCAACAATTCTGATTATCAATTGGGTAAAGCAGTTGCCGAGGCTAAAGACCATTTTACAGGCGAACTTTTAACAAATGGTGAGTGGAACTGGGCTTTAAAGACTTACAATACCTTTGGCGACCCTGAACTCCCAATGTGGACGGGAGAAGAAGAACCCTTAAATTTGACTGTTCAATATCCTCCAGAAGTACCCTCTGGACCTTCTAATTTTACAGTCACCGTGGAATACTCAGGAAATCCTGTGAGCAATGCCCGGGTTTGTTGCACAGAAGATCTAAGCGGCTTACCCATGGACGTACAATTTACAGATGGAAACGGAGAAGCAACACTCTCTATCAATCCTTCAGAACTAATACATGTAACCGTAACGAAACACAACTATAGACCCTTTGAAGGTACTGTTTTCATCATACCTTTTAACCTTACACTCGTGAATATAGAAGTCGCCATAGGGGAAACAAAATCATATAAAGCAGTAAATAATATATATACAGCCGATCCAAATAAACCCTTCATAATTAGAGGAAATGGTTCAAGCGGTGGGAATGTTACCATGGAAGCGGGAAATTCTATAAACTTATACCCGGGATTCGCAGCGCAAGAAGGATGTGATTTCCATGCTTTCATTAATACATCACTCATAGCCAGTTCCAAGGAAATAAAAGGTAGTGCTGTACCATTGTCTTATGATTTAAAAGAAAAAAAACCTTTAAGCGCTCTCTCCGAATCATTCGCATCTACAGAAAAATCCACCACTGAAACTTTAACTCTTTCCGAGAAAGAAAAAGAGCCCATCCCCACCGTCTTCAGCTGCGCGCAGAACTATCCTAATCCCTTCATGCGTAACACCACCATCAAATACGGGTTACCTAAAAATTGCACCAATGTCAACCTGACGATCTTCAACCTCGCCGGACAGGCAGTAAAAACCCTGGTCGACGGACAACAATCAGCAGGATTTAAATCGATCAGCTGGGATGGAACTAACAGCGCGGGAGTACAGGTACCTCAGGGCATATACTTCTATGTCTTCAGGGCGGATGATTTCGAGGATCACCGCAAGATGGTATTACTAAAATAAAAAAGGTTAGAGCGTTAGTGCGTAGATGCGTTAGAGCGTAAAAAAACAAAAAACTGACAAAAACCGGCTCAGGGTTCTTTCTCAGTATTCTGAGCCGGTTTACCATAAAAACCTTCTTCTTAGGCATTAGGAAATTCCTCCTACAAAT
>CAZVXD010000051.1:0-13400 GCA_964631335.1 uncultured bacterium | reverse complement strand
ATAGACCCCCGTTTTGCGTATTAAGAAAGCAAGAAGCGGAGAAATTATTTAATGCACAATTCGGTAAATATTTATTAGCACCCGGAGGTAAAATAGAAAAATCGAGAAAACCGACTAAAGAAGAAAAGATTAAAAATCCGAAATTAAAGCGTGTTATTGAGAAAATAAAAATAATAGAATATGCTTTAATGCCATATGATGGGATTGAAGAGAAAACAGTTTTGCCAGAGCCTAATGACGGAGAAACGGTAACGAAGGGATGAGCCATCCGGTAGTTGAGAAAAGAAATGAAGAAATCAGAAAAGAATTTGAATTTCTTTACAATAAAAAATACCTGAATGGAGAGCTTTACGTTGAGGAAATTTTAGAAGAATTAAGCAAAAACCACAATTTATCAGTAGGAACTATCAAAAGAATCATATATTCAAAATAGTTTATTTCCAACAAGAGTAACAAAATTGAACCTTATTTGAACCTTATTGTAACCTTGTTTGCTACTTTATTTGAACCTTAGCTTAACGCTATTATTCTACAAATGGCGAAAATATCCTTTCTTGCACAGATAAAACAATTCAACAGAAAAGCTCTGGCAAGTGGCGATACTCAGATACGTTTAATAATCGATTGTTACGATATTCCACAAAAACAAAACGAGGTGATGGCGGCTTTATCCGATGTGCAAATCGGAAGCCAACTTGTTGAGGTGAAGATTGAAACGGAGTTAGTTGAATGAAGAAAGTAGATTTAAAGCAATTAATTGAAGAGCTTAAAAACAGAAAGATTTTGCCAGATGCTTTGACTTTATCTCAAGAAGAAGATGTTTGTCTTTATCTTGATAATAAAGGACAACCTTCTACTGAAATTGCGAAAGTGATTGGTAGGTGTGAAAGGACAGTTAGAAATAGACTTAAGGAAGCGAAGAAAAAACTTGCGCAAGAATATTCTGGAAGTTCAGAACAATGGATAGGGCATATAATTCAATCTGCAACATTAGCCAGACAAGATGCTCTTTCCCGGAATAGATTTAGGCAGGCTTTTGAAATAGATCTAAAATTATTCGAAAAACTTCAATCGGTTGGGATGATTCCAGAGCAAGCTAAGAAATTTGAATTTAATTTATTTGATGAATTAAAAATCCTTGACCAAAAAATTAAGGAAGCGAAGAAAAAATGACTGAGGAAACTCTTTTAGCTTTACGGCAAGACCCTGTTTTATTTTCAGAAGAAATTTTAGGTCATCAGTTATACTCAAAACAAAAAGAAGTTTATCGCATGGTCGCAGCACATGATAGAGTCGCCATCGGTTCAGGACACAAAGTCGGGAAGACCTTTACTGGTTCCGATTTGGTTCTCTGGTTCCTCTTTTGTTATCCGGGTTCGATAGTGATAACGACAGCGCACGATAACAGACAGGTCAAGTTTCAGATGTGGAAGGAAATTAGAAAGAAATATGCCGAATCCAATTTTAAAAATTATTTTCCTAATTCAGAATGTTTGACAACCTTCTTACGCATGGATGAGGAAGATACTTCCTTCGCGATTGGATTTGCCACGAAGGACAAAGATTCTTCAGCTTTTCAGGGATACCACGCGCCCTATGCTATGATTCTTATCGATGAGGCTTCAGGGATAAGCAACGAGATATGGGAAGGGGCTTTATCGATGGAATCGGAAGTTTTTAAGATTGTGGCTCTCGGGAATATGCTCGATCCGCTTTCTAAGTTTGTTAATCTCTTTGAATCTCCTATATGGAAATCGGCAACTATACCCTCCTGGGAATCTCCAAATATAACAGGTGAGATGTATGTACCGGGATTGGCAACGAAGGATTGGATTGAAGATATGAAACTTGAATGGGGAGAGAATAGTTTCATTTATAAGACCAGGGTAGCGGCGGAATGTCCGAAAGATTCTCTCGGAGGAGTAATATCCTATGCCGCTTTAAAATCCATTGTTAGAAAAGCTAACGAAATAACCCACGAAAAACCCTACTATGCCGGACTGGATGTCGCAGACCTCGGTGGTGATTTAACAGTATTAACTCTACTCGACGCAAACGGTCAACATGTCAATTCATTTTCATGGGAAGCAAAGACAACCGAGACGGAAGGCAGGGTATTGGATATCACAAGGAATTATGCGATAAGCAAAATAGCAATCGACGCCCTCGGGGTTGGTATCGGTGTAGCCAACGGTCTTGCGGATAGTAGGGAATTACGGGGCAAGGTCATTTATTACAAAGGTTCTGAGAATGCGTTACGACCCGATGTATACGCCAACAAATCGGCGGAAGCCTGGTGTTGGGTGGATGAGGCGGTTAAGAGTGGTGATTTAACGGCTATCCAGGACACAAAATTTTTAATTTCAGATTTAGCTCAGCGACATAAAGAAGTAGACAGACAGGGCAGAATTTCAGTTGAACCAAAAGCGAAATATAACCAGCGGTTAGGAAGGTCTCCCGATTTCGGAGATTCTTTTGTCCTCGCAAATGTGGCAAGGCGATATGGGAAAGGCGATTTAAAAACCGGAAACATTAAAAGCGATTCGACAAGAGGCAGAAAGGGGTCACGACAGAATGAATTCGCGAAGGATTTAGCGGTGTTTTAATGAAGAAAAAGAAAAATTTTTTAAGCCGTATAAAACACGCGGAAACAAAAAAGCAAAACAATCAATCTAAACCCAATTATGGAGAAATAACCTCGTTCCTCATAAGCCCACAATACATTTTGGATTGGAATATATGGATGTCTAATCCAAACACTCTAATCAAAGAACGCGGATGGGCTTTCCTTGACGAAATGGCGCGGGACGCTGTTTATAATACTTGTTTCAGGCTTAAGAATTACGCAAGACTTTCGACAGGCTGGCATATCGAACCCTGGTCGAATGACAAGGGGGACCAGGCTATTGCGGAGTTTATCGATTTTTGTTTACGGGAAGGAATGAGAGGAGCTTTCCGGGATGTTCTCGAAAAGGTTTATTCAGCTCAGAGTTACGGGTTTTCCTTTTCCGAAATTAACTGGCAATTATTCGGATTGAATAAATACAGAAATATTACATCGGGCAAATGGAGTGGGAAGGTTGGTATCGAATCGATTAAAACGCGATACCCTTCATACATCAAATTTAAACTCGATAAACACGGGAATATAGAAGAAATAGGACAGCAGGGTATAGGGCAGATAGAAGCCGAACCTGTACCGAGAGAAAAGGCTATTATCTATACGCATAACCCGGAATTTGAAAATCCTTACGGTACGCCCGACCCGGTATATATTTATAAACACTATATCTCAAAGAAATGGCTTTTACGGTTCTGGAATATTTCTCTTGAACGCAGAGGCGCGGGGATACTGTATATTAGATATCCTCCCGACCAGCCCGATCTTGAAGAAGACGCTCTTGAAACTATGGATACAATTCAATCGACAACAGGTATTTCAATACCGAATACTTGCGAAATAGGTTCTCTTAATCCTACTCCTGGAGCCAGCCCGTTCGAAGAAGCAATCGACAAGCAAAACATGATGATTTCGAGGGGCTTGCTTATGCCCGATTCGCTCGGATTTTCAAGTGTGGCTTTCGGTTCCTGGGCTAAGGCAAAACAGGAATTTGATGTCTTTCTGATGGTCCTCGATAAGAATAAGGCGATATCCGAGGAAGGAATAATCGGAGAACAATTAATCAGGCGTTTAGTCGATTACAACTTCGGGACAAATATACCGGCCCCATCTTTCGTGTTTAATCCGCTAACACATGAAAATATACATGAAGTCGCTACATCCTGGTCGGCTCTTGTTACCGCAGGCGCTATTACTCCGACAGAGGATGACGAAAAATTCATCCGTGAAAATCTCGGAATGCCTACGGAACCGAGTAAGCCGATAATACCGAGTTTAAACCAGAATAAACGTAATTTTAATACTCTTACAGAAAAGCATACAGAAAAACATGCCGAACCAAAAACAGACCCGAATAAATTCGCAGGTAGAAAGGCTATCAATCACAAAGAACTTGAGAAAAGCTGGGATGAATTAGAGAACGGATTCAGAAGTGAGCTTGTTAAGGTATTTACGAACATGGAAGAAAAGATGTACGAATATCTTGATAATAAAAACTTTTATAATGCTTCTCTCTCAGGCGCTCCCAATGCGACTAAACTTGTCGAAAAATTACCGTTAAAGTATAAAGGCGATTTAAAACGTGTAATACATAACTGGTCTGTCAACGCGTTTTTAAATTCTAAGCATACAGCTTATCAGGAAGTAAAAACAGCTATGAAAGGTAAGCTCCCGGACAAATTGAAATTC
Organism: uncultured bacterium; assembly: GCA_964631335.1. Taxonomy (GTDB): domain Bacteria; phylum Hydrothermota; class UBA3072; order UBA3072; family UBA3072; genus JAFGHJ01. Next base: position 9,091 of record CAZVXD010000051.1, on the reverse strand, counting down.
AAAGAGGATTTAAAATTTTCGATAGGCTTTACGGTAGGGGACGCATTAGAGGCGAAAGAGGCTTACAAATATTTCAAAAATAAAATACCAATCACCAAGAAGGAACTCGACTTTTATTACAATAAAGCTTTTACAATAACGGACGTAAAGACAACAAGAATTCTATCAGACGCCAAAATGACCTTATACCAGCACCTGAGAGATGGTGATACAGTTAAGGCTAAAAACAATCTTCGGGATATCTGGAAAAAATACCGTATGACAGGAGAGCTTAACGATAAAGGCGAATTAAGCAAGGCATCACAATTAGACCTTATCATAAGGCAAAATACAAGCGAAGCGGTCAATGGCGGTCGATATGCGATGTTCGAAAACCCTGAACTTAAACGAATAATCGTAGGGTACATGTGGGATTCGACTCTCGACGGACGTACTACCGAATATTGCGAATCTATGAACGGTAGGATATTCACGGTCGAGGAATTCAATCCTCCGCCAGCTCATTACAATTGTCGTTCTACATTTGAACCGATTTACGAATGGGAAACTTATCAATACTCAAAATGGGAAAGGTCACCATATAAAGACTTTTCTGAGGAGTGGCAATATGCCGCGTAGAAGTCCGAAAGAATTTAAAGATAAAAATAAATGGATGAGTTATTGTATGGGCGATCCGGATATGGAGAAAGAATATAAATCAAACAACCAGAGGGTTTTGATGTGTAACAAATACTGGGACGCTCAAAGCCTGAAATTAGATGAGGAGGGTACAATGGAAACAAAAAGTATTTCTAAACAACCGATTATGAAAGTCGGTAATTGGAAAGGATATTATTTTTCACAGGATAGTTTGAACGATATGGTTACCGCATTCGATGAACTGACAAAAACAGGTAAAAGGAATATTCCATTTCGGGTTAAATTCACACATGACGATATTCAGGAAATTTTAAAAGACAGTGGAGAAGAATTCAGACATGAAAAAGACGGGGTGTTTTCTCTTGGCTGGGTCAACAATCTTTTTGTTGAGGGCGATACACTATTCGCAGATTTAACCGAAATACCTAAAAAAACTTATGACTTAGCATTTACAGCTAAGAAAATTAAAGGGTTATCCCCGGAAGTAAAAATTAATTATGAAGATAAATCGACAGGCAAGATATATCCGCATGTGCTTTCAGATGTGGCAATGCTTTCTTCCGAACACAAGGCAATAAGAACTTTAGACGACCTTTGGGACCTCCATTTCGGTGATGCCGATGGAGCGATAAGGGATGAAGTCGAGGAAGGGGAAAAGCTTTTTGTGGATTTTTCGGAAGATGTCGTTATTGAGTACGGAGAAGATAAGGAAGATCCAGAAACCAAAAACGGAGGTGATGATATGGATCCGAAATTAAAAGAACTTGAAGAAAAGAATCAAAAATTAAGCGAGGAAGTAGAAAAGCTTAAGAAAGATTCAGAGGCTACGGATACCGAGAAAGAAAAGCTCTTGAAAGACAAAGAGGAACTTGAAAAGAAAATCGAAGCATCCGAGAAAGAAAAAGCCGAAATGGCTAAGAAAGAAATCGAGAGAAAAGCTGAAAAGTTCATGGAAGATAACAAGGAGAAAATTTCTCCGGCAAAGAAAGCGGTCGCAAAAGCCCTTTTAATGCAGGAAGAGAAAGAGATTCTTTTTTCTGATGGAGAAAACGAATCTAATAAATCGGTTGGCGAATTGTTCAGGGACTACGTCGAGAACCAGCCGAAGATAATCAGTTTTGACGAGAAGACAAGCCACTTAGAGCCTGTGACCGAAGATGATAATACACATAAGAAGACAGCGCAGATAGTCCAGAAATATGCGGAAGATAACAAGATAAGCTATGACGAGGCAACGAGAATTTGCCGAGAAAAACACTTAATCGAGTAGGAGGTGTGAATTATGGCACATAAAGGAGAAGAAAGAGCTTTAATCCCCTGTATCGCTTACGGTACAATTACCGCAGGCAGAGGGGTTAAATTATATCAGGAAAGCGCAGAGGCGATATATGTACAGCAATGCGACTCAGCTGGGGAATTTTGTTGGGGTGTCGCGGAGGATAGCGCGACTGATGGGCAACACGTGACTGTTGCTAAAGGCGGAAGGGTAAAAGGTCTCGCTGGTGCTACTGTTACTTTTGGTGGGGGCGCGACAGTTGACGCAAATGGGAAGTTTACCGATGTAGACGGTTCGAACGATTATCATTGCGGAATCTTTGTTAGCGGCGGAGATGCAGACGAATGGGTGACTATTGATATGGGTTCAAAAATACTTGACCAAGATGGTCAATAAAGGAGGTGAATTATGGCAGTTAGAGAACCAGGTGGATATATTGATACTCATTTGACCAATATCTCGGTCAAACTTGCGACAGAAGATCAGATCGCGGACGCGGTATGCAAACGCATTCCGGTAGCGGTCGATTCAGGTAAAATTAGAAAATACGGAACCAATCATCTAAGACAGCAAAATACAATTGTTACGGCTAAGGGGAAAGCCCCGATATTCGAATTCGACATGGATACGTCTCTGTCTTTCAGTTGTGATCCTTACGGACTCGCGGCTGAAATATCCCCGAAGGAACAGCGTTTGTACGGTCCTAAAGGCGGGATGAATGTGAAGGAAGACGTGACAAGAGATTTAACGGAAGTTATGAAGATAGCCCATGAAATTAGAACAGCGGCGGCGATTACGAATACAGCCTCGATATCCAATACCCAATTAACTGGTACAGCTCAATGGTCGGATTATACTAACGGACTTTCCCATCCTTTTGAGGATGTTAAAGACTGGGTTTGCGCGGCAAGAACGAACGGAGGTACTGCCCCCAATTCAATGATTATGGATTGGAAAACGGCGGTAACGCTTTCCTGTCATCCGGATATTGTGACTTCGAAATTAGCAGGTCCGGGACCACTTTCAAGAGAGAAAATGCTTCAAGTGTTCAGAGCATTTTTTGACCTCGAACCTTATATCGGAAGGATAATGTACGATACCTCGAATGAAGGTGGCACAATGTCCTTATCGCCGGTATGGGGTACGGATTTAGTTCTCGCTTACATCGAACCGGGACAGCCGGGACTTAGAACAAAATCCGCATTCGCGACTTTCTCTGTTACCCCGGGACGCCAGACCTATACCCAAAATACCTTTAACCCGCCTCGCGGTGTTGAAGTACTGGTATGGGAAGAAGGACTTGATAATGTACTATTAAACGCAAAAGCGGCATATATAGCGCAGACAGTAATAGCGTAAGGGAGGTGGTAATGAAAAAATATGTACTATTTTGCTTATTGCTTCTTTTCTCTCTAACTTTTGTCGGCTGGTATACGCAGAATCTTAGATCGGCTATCCTATCGGGTTACATAAGGACTACACAGAAGAATTCGAGAATTCAACTTAAAATGGGGAATATCGCAATTGGGGATAGTGTATATGCCGATACTCTCGATCAATTAATTCTTATGCCGGTTTACAACGGTTCAGGCGGGGCTTTGGCGAGAGGTGATTGTGTGGCATGGGATCAATCGATTGAGGCATTAGTCACAAAACAACCCTTTTCAAAAACTCCAGAAACATTGACAATCGCATTAAGCGGAAGCGCAATTGAAACGCCTATGCAAATTAATGTCGCATATACGGATCATTCCAACAATACCAGCTTGATTTTAAAAGGTATTGATTGGGATGGTACTGCTGTCGCGGAAACATTAGATTTTACAGGAAATGATGTTGTATTGTCTTCTCATTTTTGGGATACATTAGCATACGCTATTGCTACCGATTTTACAGCAGGAGAAGATTTCCAATTAGATGGATACCTTTTACAATCGATTGAAGATGTCGCATCTGCAGACGATCAGTTAGCGGCAGGGGTTATATTCGGAGTAGACCTTATTGGCACAAACGACACAATAGCGGCTGCCGATTGGGGTTGGATGGCTATCGGCGGGATTATGGATTCGGTTAAAATCGATGGTAGTTCAACAACAGGCTTACCCGGTTATGTCATTCATCTTAGCGGAACAAAGAAAAAAGCTATACCAGACATTACACCAGTTACAAGCGCAACTATAGGCAGACTTTTGCAGGCTATTGATACAGATGGCCGGGCTAAAGTCTACATAAATCCGGGAGGCTAAACTATGCCGAAATATTTAATTGATCCAAACGGTATGACCGATATGGTTAAAACAGATAAAGGCCCTGTTTTAAAAGGGCAATGGGTGACGCTTACAGCAAAAGAAGCAAAACGCAACCCGAATCTTATCCCTGAAAAAGAAGCTAAAAGACGAATTAAAGAACTCGAAGGCGATAAAGGAAACGACGACAACCAGAATAACGATAAAGACAAAGGAAACGACAACGACAAAAAAGGGGATAAGAAGGATAAGTGATGAAACGTCCTTATAAAATAAAGGAGAATTCTCGGTTACGCTTGGGGGGTAAAGAACACCTCCCAGGCGAAACCGTCTATCTCACCCAGAAAGAAATCTATAAATACTGGCGATGTCTTGAATTTACCGATTTCAGAGAAATAGAGGAAATGCGGGCGAAAGTAAGTGAAGAATATCATGGCTCACGGCAACGCATTCTCGAACAGGCAATGGATGATAGGGGATTTCCCCGGGAGAATTTAGAACATCATGGCTTACTGCACGGCTGATCAGGCAAGAAAGAAACTCAATAATAAAAGTAAGACCGAAATACTTGACGCTTTTGTAGAGGATTGTATATCCGACGCCGACGCCCTAATAGATTCTAAGCTCGAAGGAAAATATACAGTACCTTTTAGCCCCACACCAGCTATAATCGAGGCAATCTCGAAGAACATATCGGCATATATGGTCGCGGCGGATAAAAACCCGATTATGAGCGGTCCGGAAGGTACGCCGGGAAGACTTGAAGCGAATTATAAGCTCGCTCTCGAATGGCTCGACGCCCTTAAAAATGGCAAGATGAATATAACCGATGTAGCGGCAGAACATATAGGTTTGAACAGTACTACGAAGGGGTATTCTCCCGTGTTTAATCTCGATGATGAAGAAAATTATGATGCCGATTCCGATTTGCTCGAAGAAATCGAGGATGACAGAGAATGAAACAACCGGTTAAATTGACAATAAACTCAAGAGAAGTAGATGCGGTATTCAACAAAGCTATCCGGTACAGTCGGGATATGTCGTTTATTTTTAAGGCAATGAGAGTGCAAATGATTAAATCGACACATGAAACTTTTCGTAAGGAAGGCCGCAAATCCGATTTTACAAACAATGAATCTTGGCTGCCTTTGAAGGAATCGACAAAAAAACAACGCAGAGGTAATCCGCCTTATAAAATTCTACAGGATACTGGGACCTTGAAAAAATCTATTGTCGGCAGCTTCAGTAAAAGTTTTGTCGAATGGGGACCAAGAAGGGGCATTGGTTACGGAATATATCATCAGAACGCGAAACAGAAGAAAATGCAGAGAAAATTCCTGGGATTTTTTAAAGAAGATTTAAAGGCCCTGGAGAAAATAACGGAATATTGGATTAAAAACATGGCCAGAAAAGTGAGGAACACAGGATGAACGGAATGGTAGGAATCGATAATATAATGGCTCAATTGAAAACAAAGATTCAAGCGAAAGACAAAAATCTTGAAGTGAAACAATGCACTTATCCGCTTGTTACCCCATCCGCTCAAAAAACTGTCTTTATAGTCCCTGTTACTTCCCCGAAAAACAGGGCTCAGGAATGCACTTTTAGGCATATACATAGAATCGACCTTGTAGTGATTAAAAACTGGGCTAAAACGGTAGAAGAAAGTTTAACACATGCGACAGAGGGTTTAATACCGTTAATAAAAACCATCGAGACTTTACTCGAAAACGACCTTTTACTGGATGATGACGGAGAATATTTATTGAGTGATGTTGAATGTTATCCCGAGGCGTACGAATTACCTAATGTTTTATTTGTCGACAATCTCTACGCAAGGGGGGGCATTCTTAAATATTCGGGTGAAACAAATATTTATGAACACAATAGATCATAGGAGGCTTTTAATGGCTGATGAAAAAGAAAAAAAAGATGTAAAAAAAGAAGAAATCAAAGAGGTGAAGAAAGATAGCAGGGTAGAAAAGCTTAAACCTCTTTTGAAAGAACAGCAAAAAGCAAGAGAGAAAGTAGAAAAAGCACGACAGGAGTTAGTGGCGATCACAAAAAAGATATCTGAAGTATCTAAAGGAGGTAACTGAAAATGCCGGGTACAACAGTTCCACACGCAAGTAATAAATTAATATATGGGTTCGATTTGACAATAGGTGGGCAAAACGCTGGTCGTCTGGCCATAAGCGGTCAAATCGAAATGGGGAAAAGGGCGATTCCTATTCCCGACCCAGCAAGCAATAATGCGATAGCATATTTTGAATTCCATGAACAGCCGAAAATAACAGGACAGACAATCGATATACATCCGGATGTTCTCGCTAAAATTTTGGGAATCACGGCGACAAACGAAAGCGCCGGGACACAGGATATTCTCGACGAGGAAGTAACAGCACCCACTATCGATGGCGGTGAAGACCATGAAAGCGGATATAAAATTAATCTTAATCATGGCAGAGGGCTTGAATCTCCTATAACAATTTATAATGCTGATACCGTAATTGTAAGAGACTTTATACAGGACGATTCTGGAAATACTTATACCGAGTATACCGACTACATCATAGATTACGCAAACGGGAAAATTTCTTTCATAGATGGCGGAAGTATTACTAATGGTGAGACACTCTATATCAGCTATGCCTATACCACAGTCGACGCAAAGAGATTCGACCTGACAAAAGCCGTTATCGATACGGAAGAGGAAATAATACTGACAAAAACCTTCCCTAAAGATGGTGAAACTCTGGAAATCAAACTCTGGAAAGCTGTAATAACCGGAGCATTTCAAATCCCGTTCGGAGAAGATTTCAGCGCTATCCCATTAGAAATAACTGGATTACAGGATGATGATCATAGTGGAGCGGAATTCGGATATATGAAAATTACCAACTCATAGGAGGTATACTTGAAGAAATATACTGTCATAAAATTTCTCTGGGGAGAAATTAGAGGCTTGCAGGATGTAGTTAAACAGGTTATCGGGGGGCTGGAAGAAATGACTACTAAGAGAATTATGAGTAAAGAACATATAACTGTCTACGGGCTTCTCAAAGAAATTCTACCTGAAACTAAAACCCTTAAAGAAGAAATAGTCCGACATGGGGTCAAAGAAGAAATTACAAAAGAAGATTTTGCCGGGATGAATTATGAAGAATTCTACGACCTCTATGATTCGGTGGTGGAGAAGAACCACGATTTTTTTATAAAGGATATATTGACAGGCGGAAATCTGCTGACAGCGGCTACATCAGGTCAACGATTGGAGACATCGACTTCTCTCTTAAAGTCGATTTTGGATTCAGCTGGCGAGAAATCAAAAAAGAATTGACGGTATATGAGGTATGGGAAATTTTCGATGCTGTTGAAAAAAGAGATAGAGTTCGACACCCGGAGAAATTGACGGAAGATGACCTTGTCGATGATGATAAAGCGTACAAAAAAGCGATTAACCAATTATTCAGAGGCAAATGATTAAAATAAGGCTCTATATGACGTTTCTTTTAAATATTGATATGGATGTCGGTATTGAAGTTACTCCTTTCTTAAAGCTGAATTTTCTACCACGAGAAGGCGGATAAATGTTTGGTGGCGGGTCTGTTAATCTTGCGAATCTAAAAGCGAAACTTTCACTCGATAATAAACAATATCAAACCGGATTAACGAATGCTAAAAAAGTAACTAAAAATATCACGGTGGCTTTAGCAGCTGCTTTTGTAAGTGTGAGCGTGGCAATTTCAAAAATGATTGCGGACACAGTCAGATACAATAATGAAATAAGAAAATCCGCTATTGCTACCGGTACAGCAGTCGAGGAATTTCAGGAACTTGCTTATGCGGCTAAACAAGAACACGCAGATGTTCAAGCCTTAGAAAAAGGCCTCGGGAACCTGACAGTACGTTTAGGGTACGCCGGAGATGGACTTGAAACTTATCTTAGATATTTCAGGGCTTTAGGGATAGAATATAGGAATTCCGATGGCACCTTAAGAAATACGACAGAGGTTTTTAAAGATATTGCCGATGTAGCTCATAGAGGTTCTTTGTCAACAGAACAGCTTTCAGCAATAACTCAATTATTCGGAGCGAGAGCAGGCAGACAATTAATTCCGCTACTTAAAAAAGGTTCTGATTGGTTTAATAAAATGGCGGACGAAGGGCATAAACTCGGTATTATTATGTCGGAAGAAGATGTAGAAGCTACAAAAGCATTCGATGATAAAATGACAGCTTTAAAAGAAACCGTCAATGCGGCAAAACGTGAATTTGTTTTTGGACTTATGCCTGCTTTGAATGAATTTACCGGAGAGATGAAAGAAAGCGCCGAAGGTACAGAAGGTTTTAGGGCTACGCTAAAGGATGTAGGCGAATGGATAGGTAGAACCGGGATTATCCTAATGCGCTTTGTAAATAATACCCGAGAAGCGATGACTGACTTCGGTGCACATATAACAAATGTTATTGCAAATACTTTAGGACTTATGACAAAAATTCCAGGATTGGGTAGTAAATTTGAAGATGCTGCACATAGTGTAAGAATGCTTAATATTGGTTTTGTAGAACAGGGCAAAGCATTACAAGAGAATGAAGAAAAATATAATACAATGATTCTAAATCTTGAAAGAGGTAAAAAAACTTTAGAAGAGACAAAGCTGGAAATAGATGGATTATCGGGTTCTCCAAATGGGGGTAATCCTGGTGGTGGAATTAATGGATTAAATAAAGAAATAGAAAGGACAGGTTCGCTTTTAGCCCTTGAAACAGAATTATGGCAAGATAATAATAAACAATGGGCAGATGCAAGGCAAGCATTTAAAAATTGGATGAAAGAACTTGAGGCAAATAAAAAAGAATTGATTGATTGGGAACAAGTATCTGAGACTGCCGCAGAAAATACAGGAGAAATGTTTGCAACAATGAT
>CAZVXD010000050.1:0-13686 GCA_964631335.1 uncultured bacterium | reverse complement strand
CCCGGTTGACTTTTACCTTAAGGTTTTCTATAATATTATTAAATGAAAAACCGCGAGGTTGCAGATTTGCTATTAAAAATCGCTGACGGTTTAGACCTGTCGGGAGAAAACTTTTTCAAAATACGCGCTTACAGAAAAGCTGCCAACGTTATACAAGACCTACCCGAAGACATAGAAAAATTTTATAAGAACGGAACGCTCACAAATATCGAGGGCGTGGGCGCCGGTATTGCTAAGAAAATAGAAGAATATTTAGCCACGGGAAAAATGACAAAACTCGAAGAAGTCGTAAAAGACATTCCCGAATCCCTTTTCAAACTCCTAAATATCAGAGATCTGGGGCCAAGGACCATTCACCTGCTACATAAAGAATTAGGGGTTAACGATTTAAAAGATTTAAAAAAAGTAATCCAGGACGGTTCTTTTGCAGAAATAGAAGGATTGGGAGATAAAAAAGCCGAAAAAATTCTTGAAAACATTAAATTCTATGAAGAAAAAATGGGAGAAAACCGGCGTTTTACTCTGGGAGAAGTTACTCCTACCGTAGAAGAAATAATAAAAAAACTAAAAAACTTAAAATCTGTCAAGAAAGTTTCTACCGCCGGTTCCATGCGCAGAAGGAAAGAAACTGTTGGAGATATCGATATTCTTATAAAGACAGAATCCCCGGAAAAGGTAACAGAAAAATTCATTGCTTTTAACGAGATAGAAAAGGTTTTGGAGTCCGGAAAAACCAAAGTTTCTGTTCTTTTAAAAGAAATCGGCATCCGGGTGGACCTGCGTATTCTTCCCGGGAAGTCCTACGGAGCTGCTCTTATATACTTTACAGGTTCGAAAGATCATAATGTTAAGTTAAGGAGTATGGCAATAAAAAAAGGCCTTAAAATCAACGAATATGGAGTCTTCAAGAAAGACAAAATGATAGCCGGTAAAAGCGAAGAAGAAATATATAAATTGCTTGGAATGGATTATATTCCGCCCGAACTAAGAGAAAACAGGGGAGAAATAGAATTATCCCTGCAGGAAAAATTACCCGATTTAATAGATTACAAAGATATTAAAGGAAATTTGCACACTCATACAGAATACTCCGACGGTAAAAAGAGTATCAAAGAACTTGCCTTATACGCCAGAGAATACGGGTACTCATATATAGGGATTACAGATCATTCATCATCCGCCGCTTATGCTAATGGCTTAACCGAAGATGAACTGAAAAAGCAAATGGACGAAATAGACGCTTTGAACGAAAATTTAAATGATTTCAAAATACTTAAAGGTACTGAAAGCGACATATTATCGGATGGCTCTCTGGATTTCAAGGATGAAATACTTGAAAAACTAGATTTTGTAATAGGAGCTATACACTCGGGATTTAAGAAAAACGTAACCGAAAGAATGGAAACGGCTCTCGAAAATCCCTATCTCACAATATTAGCTCACCCTACCGGAAGATTAATATCGAACAGAACCGGTTATGAAGTCGATTTAGATAGGGTAATGAATAAAGCAAAAGAAGAAAAAAAAATACTTGAAATAAACGCTTATTATGATAGATTAGACCTGGACGAGTTCAATGCTAAGGAAGCAAACAACAGAGGAATTAAATTTTGTATCAACACAGACGCCCACAATTTTGAGATGTTTAGATGGATGGATTTAGGCGTTGGTATAGCAAGAAGAGCATGGATTAACAGTAATTCTGTCATAAATACTTATAAGCTCGATGAACTCCTGAGGGTTTTAAAAATAAATGGATAAATTTATAATAGAAGGCGGAAAAAGTCTAAAAGGTGAAGTGGAAATAAAGGGGTCAAAGAATTCAGCCCTCCCCATTCTTGCCGCGACATTACTTTGCGAAGATGAATTCGTTATAGACAATGTACCGCAGCTCCGGGACATTTTTACAATGAAAAGAGTACTTGAAATTCTCGGGGTATCTATATCCATCGAAGGAAACAGGGTAAAAGTGGACACGAGAGGGGCAGTGGGTTATGAGGCTCCTTATGAATTGGTAAAACAGATGAGAGCGAGCTATTACGTACTGGGACCTCTTATCGCTCGACTGGGGAGAGCTATGGTTTCCCTTCCCGGAGGATGCGCGATAGGAACCAGGCCTATCGATCTTCACATTAGAGGGTTAAAAAGACTAAAGGCTAATATCTCGATCACTCACGGATATATAGACGCCTACGGAACAAAATTAAAAGGGTCACCTATTTTCCTCGAAGGACCCAACGGACCCTCTGTAGGCGCCACGGTAAACGTTATGAGCGCCGCCACACTGGCTAAAGGGCTCACCGTCATAGAAGGAGCGGCAATGGAACCGGAAGTAGAAGATGTCGCCAATTTTCTTAACAAATGCGGAGCAAAAATCAAAGGGTATGGAACACGGAGAATAGAAATAAGGGGCGTAAAAAAACTCCACGGTTGTGAATATGAAATCATCCCGGACAGAATAGAAGCCGGAACACTCGCTGTAGGAGCCGCGATATCGAGAGGTGAAGTTTTTCTAAAGGGAGCTAAAGAAGTTCATGTTAAATCATCTCTGGAAAAATTAAAAGAAGTGGGAGCGGATATTTCTACAGAAAAAGACGGTATCGCCGTAAAAATGGACAGAGAAATCACAAGCGTGGATATTGAAACAGCTCCCTTCCCGGGCTTCCCCACGGATATGCAGGCTCAATTTACGGCTTTACTCTCACTTTCCGACGGGATATCTATTGTGCGGGAAAAAATCTTTGAGGAAAGATTTATGCACGTCATGGAACTCGTTAGAATGGGAGCGGATATAAAGAGAGAAAGTGATTATGTGGTAATAAAAGGTGTACCCTGTCTTTACGGGGCGGAAGTAATGGCTTCCGATTTACGAGCCTCAGCAGCTCTTGTTCTGGCTGGTTTATCGGCGTCGGGAACCACCGAAGTAAGGAGAATTTATCACATAGACAGAGGTTACGAAAACATAGAAGAAAGATTAAGAAAATTAGGCGCCAGGATATGGAGACAAGAAGAATAAATACGGATTTTCTTGTAATAGGAAGTGGTATATCCGCTCTAAATTTCGCGCTTCGAGTTTGTGAGAGAGGAAATGTTTTGATTCTCACGAAAAAAGAAAAAACCGACGCGAACACAAATTACGCCCAGGGAGGAGTGGCAGCGGTTCTAAACAAAAACGATTCTTTTTCTTCTCACATAAAGGATACCTGTGAAGCAGGAGCCGGTCTCTGTGTACAAGAAGCAGTCGAAATAATGGTAAAAGAAGGCCCGGCACTAATACATGATCTTATCGAGTGGGGCGTAGAATTCACAAAAGACAAAAATTTAAACCTGGAATTATGGAAAGAAGGCGGACATTCCGAGCGAAGAATAGTTCATTCCGGAGATTTCACCGGAAGAGAGATAGAAAAAAACCTGACTTCAGCTATAAAAAATCATCCAAACATAAGGATATTCGAGCATCACATCGCTTTTGAACTTATTTCCGGAGACGGAGAGGTCCAGGGAGTATTAGCCCTTGATGTTTCAACGGGAGAAATTATTCAGGTTTTCGCGAAAATTACCATGCTTGCCACAGGAGGCGCCGGACAGGTTTATCAGCATACCTCAAACCCAATTGTTGCGACCGGTGACGGCATCGTTCTCGCGTACAAAGCCGGAAGCAAAATAGTGGATATGGAATTTTTTCAGTTCCACCCAACCACACTCTGGACTGCGGAACATATGGAAAAACAGTTTCTTATTTCAGAAGCTGTTCGCGGTGAAGGGGCAGTACTTAAGGACTGCGAAGGCTATAGATTTATGAAAGATTTCGATAAAAGAGCGGAACTCGCCCCCAGAGATATCGTAGCTCGAGCCTGCGATTCAGTGTTAAAAGAAAAGGGATGTGAATATGTACTTCTCGACATATCGCATAAAAATTCCGTTTCTATAAAAAAGACTTTCCCCAACATTTACAAAGAATGCCTGAAGCACTCCATAGATATTACCAGAGAACCGATACCTGTTGTTCCGGCAGCCCACTATATGTGCGGAGGCATATACACAGACCTTAACGGCAGAACAGACCTTAAAGGTCTTCTGGCCGCGGGAGAAGTCGCGTTTACAGGTGTACACGGAGCAAACCGGCTCGCAAGCAATTCTTTACTCGAAGCGCTGGTCTTCTCTACAAGGGCGGCTAATATAGCAGAAGATTGGAAAGTAACCAATCCCTATCCGAAGGAATTCAAACCTCCAGATAAAACAAGAGCCAGAATAGAAGAAAGCGTTCTGGCTATTCATACAAAAAAGGAAATCAAACAGACAATGTGGGATTATGTAGGTATTGTAAGGAGAGATTACCGGCTGAATAGAGCTATGAGAAGATTTAATCTTTATCTTGGGGAAATAGAAGAATTATACAAAAACAGTTATATCTCAAAAGACATTATAGAACTCCGTTCCCTGGTCACCGTGGCTTATCTAATAACCAAATCGGCCCTGGAGAGAAAAGAGTCCCGGGGACTTCATTATAATAAAGATCACCCCGAAGAAAGAGAAAAGTTCAAAAAACACACTTTTTTAAAAAAGGAGGAATAATGGATTATAAACTTATAACACGTCACTTTGATTCTTCAGAGGAACTCGAAGCTTACATTTCAAAAAAAACAAAAAAACTCACCAGGTTTTCCAAATGGATAAAACATATAGAAATTATAATAGACGGAGAAGGAGATCGAAGAGACACGGAAATAAATGTCACAATGGATCATAAGAAAATAAACGCGAAAGCCAAAGGAGACGATGCTTATAAAACTGTAGCGGAAGCTCTGAATAAGGTCGAAAGGCAGGTAAAAAAATACGAGGGAAAAGTAACCGACCATCATGGAAAGTGATAAAATCACCGTTAATGATTTAATCGAAGGAATAAAAGGTTACTTTTCTCTAAAGCTAATCGCGGGAAAGAAAGGACTTAAAAGAGAAATCGGCAAAAAATATATAAGCAGGCCCGGATATATACTCGCCGGTTATGACAAAGACTTCCCCGCGGACGCGGTTCAGATTATCGGCAACAGGGACATAGGCTACCTGGCAACCCTTTCTGATGATGTGTTACAGGAAAGAATAGATCGTTTTACTTCTTTTCAATCACCGCTAATAGTCATAACCTGTAACTACAAAGCTCCGAAAATTCTTGTTAAAGGGTGCAATGATCTGAATATACCTCTGGTAAAAACAGAGGCGACTTCATCGCAAATATCGGAAGTAATACATTTTTACCTGGAAGAAAAAATGGCGGAATTTGTTTATCTGCATGGAAACCTTGTCGATGTTTTCGGAATAGGTCTTCTGATTACCGGGGAAAGCGGAATGGGAAAAAGCGAACTCGCGCTGGATTTGATTACTAAAGGGCACCGTCTGGTAGCTGACGATATAGTCTGCGTAAAAAGAAAAAGAGACGTTCTGGTAGGAGAAGAGAAAGAGAAGGAAAACATCCTCATGCACAATATCGAAATAAGAGGAGTCGGAATTTTGAACGCGGCGGCACTCTTCGGAATAAAAGCTGTAAGAATACAAAAGAGACTGGAAATGCAGCTGGAGCTGGTAAAATGGGAAAAAACAAAGGATTATACGAGAACCGGGCTCGAAACAGGAGAAACCGAAATACTGGGAGTCCCTATCCCAAAAATAAGCGTTCCTCTAATACCCGGCAAGAATATCACAACTATCGCCGAAGTCGTCGCGATGGATTACCTGGGAAAGAATGTCGGCTTTTACTCCGCCGAAATCTTCGAACATGAACTGGTAAAAAAACTTAAGAAGAAAAGAAAAAAGTACCTGCGCAGAGAGGAAGATGAAGAATAAAATACCTTTCGGACCCGTTCCCTCGAGAAGACTGGGAAGAAGCCTGGGAATAAATAATATTCCTCCAAAAATTTGCACCTATTCATGTGTTTATTGTCAGGTTGGAAAAACTTATAACCTTTCCGCGGAAAGAAAAGAATTCTATAAAGTAAAAGAAATCAAAACTCAGGTTTTTCGAAAAATCGAAGAGTTAAAAAAACAAAACGAACAAATAGATTTTCTAAGTTTTGTTCCCGACGGAGAACCAACGCTGGATATAAATTTGGGCAAAGAAATAGAAACACTAAAACAATCAGGAATCCCAATAGCTGTCATAACAAACGCTTCCTTAATAAACCGGAATGATGTCCGGGAAGATTTAAGCAAAGCCGACTGGGTTTCCGTAAAAATCGACGCGGTATCTGAAAAAATATGGAGAAAAATAAATCGTCCTCATCCCGATTTATCATTAAAAAATATACTCGAAGGGATTTCAAAATTCAGCAAAGAATATAAAGGAGAACTTTATACCGAAACAATGTTGATAGAAAACATAAATACCGACAAAAAAGAAATAGAAGAAATTGCCGAATTTATCCGTACTTTGAAAATTGAAAGAGCTTATATCTCGATCCCCACAAGACCCCCTGCCAGTAAATCGGCTGGAGTTCCTGACGAAAAAACGATTAATACAGCTTACAATTTATTCACCCGGAGAGAACTAAACGTCGAATTATTGAGCGGATACTCCCCTATCGAATTCCCCGCCACAAAAAACGTACGTGAAGAAATATTAAACATAACTTCGGTTCATCCAATGCGCGAAGAAGATGTAAAAAATATTCTGTATAAAGCAGATAAAACCTGGAATATAATTGAAGACCTTTTAGCCAAAGGAGAACTAAAAATGGTAAAACTCGGAAAAACAAAGTTTTTTTTGCGCAGTTTCAAAAAGGATATCACAAATGGGAAAAATAAGTGACAATTATAAAAGATTACGAGATTCCATAAAAGACGACGTAACAATAGTGGCAGCAACAAAAACAAGAAGCATTAATGAAGTAACCGAAGTGATAGAATCGGGAGCTGAACACATAGGAGAGAATTACGCTTACCCTGAAGCTTTCGAGAAATATGAAAAATTAGGTGATATATCTATAAAACTAAAATGGCATTTAATAGGTCATCTCCAGAGCAACAAAATAAATAAAGCGATTCAGATTTTCGATTTAATTCAAACCGTAGACTCAGTAAAAAAAGCAATTGAAATAGACAAAAGGGTCGAAAACGCGGGAAAGATATTTATCCCTGTTCTATTAGAAATAAATAGCGGAAAAGAAGAAGAAAAAACAGGTTTCATGCCGGTTATAAAAAAAGTAAAAGAAGCATTGGTTCAAATGGAAGATTTAAAACATATAGAAATCAGGGGATTAATGACCATGGGACCCGCCACGGGCAATCCTGAAAATGCCAGAAAATTTTTTACATTAACAAGAAAAATATTTGAAAAAATGAAAGACGTTAACACAATCAACTCAAAAATGCAAATTCTTTCTATGGGAATGAGCAATTCTTACAAAGTGGCTATAGAAGAAGGCGCGAACATGGTAAGGATTGGTTCTTTGATATTCGGCGAAAGGAAGTAGAAATAGGGAGCGGGGAGTAGATAGTAGTTAGTAGTGACAACAAAAAACAAACTAACATTCCGCCAGATTAAAGGTTTAGTGTTTCAAAGTTAATTCAAAATTTAAAACTTAAAACTCAAAATTAATATGGCATCTTCGCGGCTACAATAGATTAAGCTCAGAATGGAACTTTAATTTTGTCCTTGATTTTTTCCAACTCTTCCTTTGCCTTGTCTTCTATCTTTACCTTTACTTCAGCTTTCTTTTCTTCTACCCTGGACTCTAATTCTTCTTTTTTCTTTTCAACCAATTGCTCATAAGTTTTTATATCTAAAAGATCCCCTTCGAGATCATCTTCTAAGGAAATAAAATCCTTATAATTTTCTTCATATTCGTTCAACCTGGATCTAATTACATTATTCAATTCCGTATGAAGTTTTGCTTTCGTCTCATCGACCCATTCCGTTACAAGTCCGCCAATAATTCCGGAGATTAGTTCATCTAAATTACTTTTTATCTCGAAACTATATTTCCCGTCTTCGGAAACGTTATAAGAAACCTGGATATCGACAGGGTTTCGGGAAAGAACCTTTTTAACATTTACAGCAATCCTATCATCTTTATCGCTCAAGTCCAACCCAATATCAAAAAGATGCAAAGACAGAGTTCCCCCCGCTCTATTCAACTCATCAAACGAAATCTGTCCGTCGAGATTATAAAAACCTTTTGCTTCATTTACTTTAAGCGCTTTAATTCCTTCACCTAAAACAAAAGTAAAATTCTCAGCTTTAAAATCAAAAACCGCCGATTTATCCCTCTCTTCTCTTCTATCTATTAAACCGCTCCATCTAATCTCTTCCAGACCTTTAATTCTTGCTATAGAAAAAGTGGTCGGGCTGTTTATAAGGTTTTGATTACTGGTTATATCTGCCGCTTTAACACCATAAAGATCTCGCTCCGCTATACTGCCCAATGAAACATCCACATTTTTAAGCCAGAATCTCGGAATCTGAACGCTTGGAAAAGTAACATCACGACCGTGATGCCGCAGTACCAATTCCCTGCCTTCTCTTCTTCTTATCATTGGTCGCAACTTCTCCAAATAATAATTCCACATTTTGAACCTTTCATATATTTCACCAAGGTACTTTTCTACGTAATGGTCTAAAATAGCGCTACCTATCTCTCCCCTTTTTTCCGGCGATTTTATAAAAGACGAAAGATGTTCATAATCTGACTTTATTGTATTTTCTACTTTTTTCTTATCTTCGATGGCCATGCTCAAATCCGACTTAAACTTATCAAAGGATTGTACAAAACCTTCCTCGGTGGCTTTAAGTTTTTTATAAGCCTCATCGACTACATTATAAGCGCTCACAGCTTCTTCCAGAGTCTTTATACTATCAAATTTAATTGCCTTAACAGGTTCTATTAATTCCGGAATATTTTTTAATTTTTTTCTTTGTTCAACTAAAATGCCTTCCCATTTCCCATCCAGATTTTCATATTTCTCCGGCAAACCCTTTAGAAGCTCGGGTGATTTAATGTTTTCCATCTCATTCTTTATAATCTCGGCCGCGACTTTCTGCGCGTCTTCCAGGAAACCCACCGCGAAGGTTTTCAACCTCGATTCCTCTTCCTCTCCGATTTCGGCAATCTCCTTTCCCGGTAAAGCGCCCGAAGTTTTTCTCTCTGTATCCCATCTGATTTCCTGAAACTTCAAATTGTTAATAACAACTTTACTCCTGACAAGCTGCTGTAAATCCAGGTGTAAATCTGCCTCTCCGAGTTCGAATAAATTACGATAAGGCCTTCTGCTGTTAGCGACTTCAAGCGATTTAAAACGAATCCGACCATCAAAAATCTCGAAATTTAAATCTCTTACATCAGCTTTTGCCTCGAAAATCTTCTGCAGGCCTATTTCCATCCCCCTCTCGATTATTTTATCCATAAACAGAATATTAAAGACCAATACTCCACCGAGCAGAATACCAATTAGTGCCAATTTGCCTCTTAAAACAAAACCCGTGTTGCTTTTAACGCTCTTTGCTATAAGTTTCAGCTTTTTAATATCTTTCTTTGTAAGATTTTCTTTTATTTTAAAAAATCCTTCTTCATCTCTAACAAAAACTTTGTTGATATAATTTTTGTATTCGTGTATATAGAGTTTACGGAGAATTTTCTTATTGAATTCATTTTCAGTAAATTTTCGTTTAAATAACTTTGGTATTCCCTTTAAATTAGCCATTATCGCTTACCTTACATTCTCATAAAATCTAACAGCCGAGCCTAAACTTCTTTTAATACCGACAATAAGAGGTTGTTTCATAAAAGCTTTAACAAATTTATTGCTTGCTATCTTATCTCTTATTTTATCACGATAAACCTCGACCAAAAATTTGGATAAAAAATAAATCGGAAAAGCCATAATAAGACCTACAACCAATCCACCCATCACAAGAGAATTATAATATTTTGATAAGTAAAAAAATGGATTATTAAAAAGTTTTGTAAAAAAGTCTTCCAGGTTAGGAATGGTCAATATAATGTATCCTATCCTGTCCAGAATTCTGTCCAGAAATTTAAAACTATAGTTAAAAATAACAATAAAAACCATCTCCACAGCCTGATTTAACTTAAGGAAGAAAGTAAGAACAAAAAGAGCAATCCAGAGAAGGTTCCCCTTGGGGATTAAAGCGAGAATAAAAGCAACCGAGATAGCCCAGGCTATCTCCGACGTCCTCTTATTGGAGTTTATAGCTACAAAAACTTTGGCAATCCAACTTATAATCATTTATAAAAAAACCTTCATTTATTATTGTATATATTTCCATATTGTTGTCAAGATACCGATAATGCGTAGAAAATAGGTATTATATCTTAGGTTTTTGGTTTTAGGTTTTAGGAAAAATAAAAGATTTAAAATTCAACACTCAAAATTCAAAATTCCTATAGTTTCTTCAAAACTAATATGAGGTTGGGTCTTGCTAATTAAAAGATTAAAACTAATATATATAAAAATAAGGGAGGGAAATAAAACAAAAAAGAAAAGATTTGAAACAATCAATCTACATTCGGGACAGGAAAAAGTCGATAGAGAGGTTGGATCGAGAGCCGTTCCGATCTACCAGACCACATCGTTCGTATTCAGGGATACAAAACACGCAGCGGATCTCTTCTCTCTGAAAGAAGACGGGCATATATATTCTCGAATTTCTAACCCTACAATCGAAACCTTCGAAAAAAGAATAACAGATATAGAAGGCGGAATAGGAGCTGTTGCTGTATCTTCCGGAATGGCTGCGGAAACACTCACTCTTTTAGGAATAACACGATTAGGCGACGAAATTGTAGCGGGAAATAATCTTTACGGAGGAACCTACCAACTACTCAATCATTCGCTGCCAAAACTCGGTAGAACAACGACTTTCGTAAATTCTTCAAACCCCGCAGAATTCAAAAACGCGATAACTGAAAAAACAAGAATAATATACATCGAAACTATAGGAAACCCGAAACTCGACGTTCCTGATTTTGATAAGATCGCGAAAATAGCACATAAAGCAGGGATACCTCTCGTGGTGGATAATACGGTAGGAGTGGGTATTGTACGCCCTATAGAATACGGAGCTGACATAATAATTCAATCCGCCACAAAATGGATCGGAGGACACGGAACTTCCATTGGCGGAGTAATAGTCGATTCCGGAAATTTCAAATGGAATAACGGTAAATTTCCTGAACTTGTAGACCCCGACCCCAGCTATCATGGAATAAGCTACTGGAAAGAATACGGTAACGCAGCCTTTATTAACAAAATACGCAGTCATATGCTGAGAGATTTCGGAGCGTGTTTAAGTCCTTTCAACGCTTTCCTTTTCCTTCAGGGTCTCGAAACGCTTCACCTGAGAATTGAAAGACACTGCGAAAACGCTCTTGCGGTAGCAAAATTTTTAAAAAAACATAAGGATGTCAACTGGGTCAATTATCCCGGTTTACCCGAGCATCCCAGTCATAAAACGGCGAAAAAATACTTGAAAAACAAATATGGCGGTCTTGTGGGTTTTGGAATAAAAGGAGATCTTAAAGCGGGAAAGAAATTTATCGAATCCGTCAAACTGCTTTCTCACCTTGCCAATATCGGGGACGCCAAAAGTCTTGTAATTCATCCCGCCTCAACCACTCATCAACAGCTCACAAAAGAGGAACGAAAAGAAACCGGAGTAACAGAAGATTATATTCGACTTTCAATCGGGCTTGAAAATATAGAAGATATAAAAGAAGACATAGATCAAGCTTTAAAAAAAGCCGTAAAATAAGAAAAAAATGAGCGAAAAAAATCTGGGAATAGCAGAAACCAAATATTTTATCACCGCGGAGCCGCCACACGAACTGGAACTGGAAAGCGGAGAGAAATTAGGCCCCATTACGGTCGCCTATGAAACTTATGGAGAGCCTAATAAAGAAAAAACGAATGCTGTACTTATAACTCACGCATTCTCAGGCGACGCTCACGCGGCGGGATATCATAAGGGAGATGAAAAACCGGGATGGTGGGATAGTATGATAGGACCTGGCAAAGCATTCGATACAGATAAATACTACATAATCTGTTCCAACGTTCTGGGAGGTTGCGGCGGAACAACTGGACCTTCTTCGGAAAATCCTAAAACTGGCAAACCCTATGGTTTAGATTTCCCTCTTGTAAGCATAAACGATATGGTAAACTTGCAGATCAAACTTCTCGATCATTTAGAAATAAAAAAACTGCTTACAGTCGTCGGCGGTTCAATGGGAGGCATGCAGGCATTGTCCTGGCTCACAAAACATCCCGAAAAAATAAAAAGCGCGATAATAATAGCTTCAGCGATAAAACACTCACCGCAGCAGATTGCCTTCGACGAAGTCGGAAGATTATCGATAATTTCCGATCCCGCGTGGAATGATGGAAACTACTACGGAAAAGAAATACCGGCACGGGGACTGGCTCTGGCGCGGATGGTCGGGCATATAACATATATGAGCGATAAATCTATGATGGAAAAATTCGGCAGGAGAATCCGAAATGTAAAGGAAAGGCATAAATTCAACACCGGTTTCGAGATTGAAAATTATCTTCACTATAGAGGCAGTTCCTTTGTAGAAAGATTCGACGCCAATTCTTATTTATATATAACAAAAGCCATCGACTGCTACGATGCTTCTGAGGGCAAAAATCTCTCCGAACTTTTACATGGAATAAAAGCAAAGGTTATGGTTATAGCTTTCAAATCAGATTGGCTTTATCCGAAATATCAATCCAAAGAAATTGTAAAAGCTTGTAAATTGGCGGGAATAGACACTACGTCCTGCGAAATCGAATCGACATACGGGCACGATGCCTTTCTTCTGGAAATAGAAGAAGAAACGGAATTGATAAAACATTTCCTGGCAAAAATAGTACAGGCAGGTTAAAAATGCTCCGCTATATAAGAGAGATAGAATTTCAGACAATATGTGATTATATTAAAGCAGGCTCTTCCGTTCTGGATCTCGGCTGCGGAGATTGTGAACTTCTTTATCGTCTGGTCAAAAACAAAAATATAAAAGCGCAGGGGATAGAAATAGACGAAAAGAAAATATACAAATGCGTTGAAAAAGGAGTTTCTGTTCTACATGAAGATATAGACTACGGTCTGTCTGAATACAAAGACAAATCATTCGATTATATAGTTCTACAGCAAAGCCTTTCGGAAGTAGTAAAAAAACCCGATAGGGTAATACAGGACGCTCTCAGGGTCGGGAAAAAGGTAATAATAAGTTTTTCTAATTTTGCTCATTTCAGAGCAAGACTCCAGATTTTTTTGAAAGGAAAAACACCCGTAACCCCTTCCCTACCATATGCCTGGTATAACACACCAAACCTTCACTTTTTGAGTCTTTCTGATTTCATCGAATATTGCAGAGAAAGAAAAATAAAAATAGAGAAAAGAACATATTTAGGAACAAAAAGAAAAACTTATCTTCTTCCGAATTTCTTAGCTCTTGTAGGTATCTTTATGATATCGAAAGAATAAAAGCTCTATATAAAAGTAATTCTATTCGCCCGGACAATTCTTTAAATATCCGAGAATATCATTCATTTCAGCAAAAGCGACACAGACTGAAGAATCGGCCGCACCGTAATACAATCTAAGTTCATTTTTTTCTTTATTAACGACAGCGCCTGTCGGGAAAACAACTCCCGAAACATCTCCAATAA
>CAZVXD010000049.1:4342-13975 GCA_964631335.1 uncultured bacterium | reverse complement strand
CATACGGCTTAAGAGACTCGCAAAACCTGTATGAACTTTACAGAATAAAAATTCGGACTCCTCTTTTTTCAAGAATGTTTTTCGAATACAATCTGAACAACGAAAACGACTACGAATTTAAAACCGAAGAACATTTGTTCAAACTCCTATGGATACCTGAAGAAAAAACGGGAATACCTCTTTCTTTTTCTGTTCTTTTTTCACCTCAATCTTCTCAGAACAAAGAATACGCGGGTATCGGAATCGGGTATTGGAAAAATAACAAGAATAATCATTTTTTAAATATAACATTGCATGAATTCGAGGATTCTTTTGACAGACTACCATTGAATATTGAACTCTCAGGGACACTCTACGGCGACAACGCGGATTTGTATTACAAATATTATAAGACAATACCCGGTAAAAAAAATATCCTTGAAAACAGCGAACAAATCGGACGGCGTGAATCGGGCGGCATGGGTCTAACGAATACTATATTTTATCGCTTTTTTTCCCGGATCTCTCCGGGCATACGTTTAAATTACTCGGAAAAAGATTCTATATTTATACCAATCTCAGAAGATACTGTAACAAATAAAACCAATATAAAAAACTTATTCGCGGAACCATTTATAAAAACAAAAATTTCGAAAAAGAGCTCTTTTTACATAGGTTTTCCGATGAGCCGGAAATATATTAAAAATGATACACTGGATTACAAAAGAAAATACCTGGGCTTAAATTTTCTATACACTTATTCATTTTTTCACTTTATAGACTTAACCCTTGGAATACAAAAATCCTGGCGAAATTTAAACGAACAAAAAAACACTGAGACAAGAGGTATCGCGGGACTTGATTTTAAAATTAACCAAACAACATTTATCTCTGTCAAACAGGGTATAGAACTGGATTTTCCCTTGCCCGGAGAATTAAAAGAATACGACAATCACACTTACCTGCTATTCAATCATCGCTTCTGATAATTACACCGAAAAAACACCATGTCAATTTTGAATTTTGAGTGTTGAATTTTGAATTAACCTTCCCCTACCTCATTCTTTGACATGTAGAGCATGTAGTAATTGTCGTTTTCTTAACCAATACTTAAAATCCAGAACCTAACACCAAACTGCTGTCAGCCGTAAACGGAGACTGGTTCAAAATTAACAATTTAGTTCGTAGGGCACGGCTTTAGCCGTGCTAAGATACTGGTGACCATCTATTTCGCAAACCTAAAGGTTTGCCCTACAATGAAAAATGGGGATTTTGGCACAGTCTCAGCGGTAAGCCGAAAGCGATTTATTACTATCGAATCAGAATAAACTTTTTGGGTGTCATTATTTCATCCCCTGCTTCCATCATAAGGAAATAAACACCGGAAGATAAATTCTGCAAATCCATTACTTTTGTAAAACTTCCGCCTCTACTTGCTTCTGATTCTTCAGAAGTAACGCTTCTTCCCAGCGCGTCAAAAATAATAAATTCCACATTCATTTCCTGCGGAACGATATACTTCACTTCCAGAAAATTTCCGTTTATCAACTTGGACACATCATAAGCGTAAAAATCAGGAGGTATAATAAAATCACCTATATTTATCGAATCCATTCGAGGCTTATAATTAAATCCAGTAACCGTTATGTAAAGATACTCGTCCATATCATAATCATAAGGATCGAGTTTACATTGATAATTACCGGATTCGTCTGTATATCCCGAAGCAATTAATGAATCCTCAACTTTACATAAAGCCACAAGAGCATCTTCAACCGGGGTTAATAAATCCTCTTCATAAACGTCTATTTCAACCACAAGAGAATCAAAATACTGATTTACCAACTTATCTATTTCAAGATTGCGAGGTATATCCGTTCTCAATTGAAGAGAAGGATCACCAAAAATATTCCAGGTTTGAGCAATTTCTACTCCGTGTTTGACCGTATCACCTCCGTACTGTTCGATCATATAGCAAAGACCATTAAAATATACACCGCCGGCAGTATTAGCCTGGTAGTGCGCCAGTAAGTTAACGGCCCCCTCCTGCCCTATGCATGGAGGAACCCAGGTCTGATTTATCGATGGAGCCAATGTCACAATGAAACCTGTGGGATTTTCGGGCGTACCCGCGGTCATGGCTGCCTCAGAAAAACAGTCATAATTCTCAAAATCTCCGACTCTACAACCAACAGAAATCACATGAGGCAACATCCCATAATTAGTAAGATTAGCTATACTATTTATGCTTAATCCTCCCCCACTTTGCCATCCGTTCACATATCCATGCCCTATATAGTTTATGATAGAAACCCCGGAATCGATAGCGTTAGTAACAATGGATCTTGTACCCCAGGGGTCATAACTCGAATCTATAGAAGTATATGTAAAATAAGGTGAAATATTATAAAGCAAAGTATCCTTCAACCATTCGCACCTCTGTTTATCCATTATTGAATCATAATCGTCAGATTCGTCACTCGCGACCATCAATCCTCTTCTATACCAATCCCCTCCCATTTGGGGATTTTTTTCATAATTTATACTTCGCATTACCTGATTTCTTATATTTATAGCCTCGCCCCCGGCAGATGAAAATCTACCTATAAAAATATCGGGATAATAATCTTCCCCATCGGTATAAGCGTAAATATGATCGGCGGAATTCCCGACAGCCATACCAATAGTTCCGTCAGGAGTAGGAAGTTCGTACCCATCACCAACCAATAAACAAAAAGTAATTCCCAAACTGTCGTACTGATTTTTAATAAAATTTCTAATTGAAGAAGTGTCGTTTCCCACATCCGACAAACTGTATAAATCCGTTTGAATTCCTTTCCTTCTCTTCCATACTAAAAAAGAATCCATTTCAGAAACATACTGATCAGCGCATATGACGATCATCCTTCCGGCATCTTCTTCCAGCATTTCATATCTCAACTTTTCTCTCCTATAATTAACAAAAAATTCCTTGTACAGGTTTTCAACCGACGGCGAAACAGAACGTTTATTTGATCTTTTTTTAATATTGGATAAAGAAACACCCTCAGAATAAACTTCGACTACCAATCTTTTGAGCAATATAAGCTGTTGGTTTCCCGCGTCATAACGTACAGGATTAATATAAACCGATATCCCCCTGAAATCCCGTATAATAAAAGGTTCCGATAAAATTACTACTTCAGCCGGAAAAACATCTTCCGAAGAATAAAAATCATTGAATGTATAAGCAACAGATGAAGGAGAAACCTCTCGAGAAATATTTCCTTTTGAGGGAACGACAGGCGAAACATCTATTCTTTCCATCTCTTTTTCTATAATTCTCAAGTTCATTTTTGCATTATCGGGAATAATAAGACTTTTCGTAATCCTGGGTAACCGGGGATATCCTTTTGCCATATAATCGACGGCTCCGGGCATATTAATTCTCGAATAACCTTTATTATCGATTATAACAGTATCGAGATAAAAACCGGGAAAAGTCAATTCCAAACGCGTATTTTCATAATTATTACCGGAAACATTAAACTGAATTTCCCTGGAAATTTCAGATTGGAGGTTTACCCAGTTACTCAAAATTAAAAAAAATAAAACCATATAACAATTATAATTGTTTAACTTAAACAGTCAAGTCGATAAAATTAAAACAACTGCAATCACGAGATTACACAGAAAACACAGGATTTCCTATGCCGCAAAGACTCAAAGAAAAGTATTTGGTCCAATGTCCATAGTCCAAGGTCAACACCAATTCAAATGTAGAAACTAAGGCTTTTGTTTTTGACAAGCGACCAACGACAAATGACTAATGCCTAAATTATTTATACTGTTAGACACGGATTCTTTTGCTTGTTCTAACTCAACAAACTAAATAAACCCAACAAACTCAAAAAACTCGGCACTCCGCACTCTTTTTTTTCGCACTAACGCTTTTACGCACATACACACTAACAATGTTATATCTAAAACCTAAAACCCAGGCCTAATACCTATTTCTCACATGTAAGAATGTAGGGATTGTAGTTTTGCCTTTTCCTATTCAAACACTAAACCATTTCACTATTTAACCGATCCGGAGGATCTTTCATGTTCAATAAGCCATTTCTTCCTGTGGACCCCACCCTCGAATCCTCCGATTTCACCATTGCTCATTATCACTCTATGGCAGGGGATAATTATTCCGATTGGGTTAAAATGTGCAGCCATACCAATACTTCTTGCTCCCCGAGGATTCCCAACTCTTCCGGCAAGTTCTCCGTAAGAAACCGTCTCCCCGTAACGCACTTTCAACAATTCCTTCCAGACTTTTTTCTGATAATCGGTGCCACTCATTATCAGATCAAGTTCAAAATCCTTCCTGATACCTTCAAAATATTCAATTAATTGTTCTTTTATAGTAGAATCGGACCGTTTCATACAAACATCATCTTTAATAAAATCAGATAATATTTCCGAATAATTTCTATCCATAAAACTAACCTTCAAAACGCCTTCTTCTTTCCATACAAAAAGGACATTACCAACCGGAGACTTAATCTGATTCCAGAATAAAGTACTATTACCTTTTCTTTTTACCACCAAGAGTCCTTTTTTGGTCTAATAAAGATTTTATTTTTCTTATTTCCATCAAATTTGTGCTTCCTGAAACAGACACAGGCTCTCCCGCTGTCAAAATAACAACATCTTTCTTCTTAACCAGTCCTTTATCATAAAGAAACTCGGCGGAATCACACAACATTTCGTCGACGTGTCTATGAAAATTAGTAATAAAAGGTGTTACACCACGTATAAGA
Source organism: uncultured bacterium (assembly GCA_964631335.1). GTDB lineage: Bacteria > Hydrothermota > UBA3072 > UBA3072 > UBA3072 > JAFGHJ01. The sequence goes on along the minus strand of CAZVXD010000049.1, from coordinate 9,203 downwards.
TTCATCTGCCTTTCCACAACTTCTTTATCCGTAAATGCAAGTATATCGATATCCGGTCTAAATTTCGCTATTTTTCTTGCCGTGTAACCGGAAGAAGTATGAGCGATTATAAATTTAGCCGAACTATCTCTGGCTGCCTGCCAAACATTTTTCGCTATTATATCTGCTATTTCAGATTTATCCGACTTTAAAGCCTCCGGCAATCTCCCCTTCAAATAATTTTCCATCTTTTGGATGGTTTCAGCCATAAATTGAACTGATTTTACCGGATATTTGCCTACCGCGGTTTCTTCAGACAGCATAACGGCATCCGCTCCGTCTTCGACCGCGTTTGCCACATCAGAAACCTCGGCTCTCGTCGCCCTGGGATGTTCGGTCATGGACATCAGCATTTGTGTAGCAACAATTACTGGCTTTTCGCTCTCAAGGCATTTACGTATTATTGTCTTTTGCAAAAGCGGTACATCAGAAGCCGGTACTTCTACTCCGAGATCGCCTCTGGCTATCATAATCGCGTCTGAAAGCTCGAGTATTCCATCGAGATTCCTAACCGCCTCTATATGTTCTATTTTGGAAATAATTTGCATGCTTGAATTTTCTTTCTTTAAAACTTTCCTGATTTTCTTAATATCTTGAGGTCTCTTAACAAAGGAAACCGCCACAAAATCAAAACCAAGGCGCGCGCCAAACCTAATATCCTCAAGGTCTTTTTTAGTCGGAGCGTAAAGATCGATATTCTTACCGGGAATATTTACAGACTTTTTGGTAGATATTTTCCCGCCATAAACAATTCTGCATTTAACAGAAGAATCGACCTTTTTCACCTTGAGTTCAACGCTACCGTCAGATATAAGAATCGTATCATCTTTTTTTAGATAACCAAACAACTCTGGATAATCGACGGATATTTTTTTCTCGCCACCCAGAATATCCTCTCTGACAATCTCAACCTGCTCACCTCTAAATAATTCCGTACCCTCCTGTATCCTGCCGAGTCTAACCTCGGGCCCCTGAGTATCCATAATTATTCCTATATGAGGTACTACTTTTCTTAAAGTTGTATAAGTTTTTCTCGCATCATTTTGTGTCCGATGCGAAAAATTAAGCCGGGCTATATTCAACCCGCTTTCTACCATCTCTTTAATTACTTTACCATCTTCGGATGATGGACCTATAGTGGCGATTATTTTCGTTTTTCTCATTTAATACTCCTTATATATATGATATAAACATATCGCAAACTTTGTCAAGCATTAAAAAAGTTAGGGGATTAATGCGTTAGTGTGTTGGTGTGTTTTTTTTATTAACAAATGAACTAACAGACCCACAGACCAACAGTTTATATTCCTTGCGTCTTAGAAGTGAATTGCAATCTCGGGTTTCGTGTTTAAAGTTTCGAGTAAAAAAACAACGAAAAAATGGCTGTGTGCGTTGGACTTTGTGGTCTTTGTGCACCTTGTGGTTCAATCAGTTTGTGTACTCTGTGTCTCTGTGTGAAAATTTCCGGTTTTATAATTTCTCGTTTGTTATCAAGTTTTCTAACTTTTGACGTTCCCTGATCTGTTTTATTTCCTTTCCGTCGTACAAATACTCGGCGGGGAAAAGTCTACCGTTATAATTAGACGCCATGGTTCTCGTATAAGCACCGCAGCTGTAAATTATAAGAAAATCTCCAATGTCCAGAGAAGGGAGCTCGTAAGTTCCGAATTCATCAGAATTTTCACAGATGGGACCGACAACACGGGTTTCTACTCTGTTACCGGTCTTTTCAAAAAGAGGTTTGATATGATGATAGGCGTCATATATCGCGGGACGTGGATTATCGTTCATCCCTGAATCGACAACATAAAGAGGTACACCTTCTCTCTCTTTTACATCGATAATTCTGGTAACAATAAAACCCGCTTCTCCAACTAAAAATCTTCCCAGTTCAAGAAAAACCTCTACGTCATATTTATTAGAGATTTCCCTGTAGGTCTGGCTGAGAAGGCCCGGATCGAATCCTTTTTCTTTCTCTTTATAAGGAATTCCGAACCCACCACCCAGGTTTATATACTTTATTGTTAAACCCTTGTTATTGAAAAAATTTATCGTGCTTTCTATCTTATCAAGAGCTTCAAAATAAGGTTCTGCAGTGAGAAGCTGTGAACCTATATGATAATGAATGCCAACAAGTTCTATATTTTTAAAATTTTTTGCTACATCATATACCTTATCGATATCTCGCAGTGGTACTCCAAACTTACTCCAGGAAGAACCGGTTGAAAGATGAGAATGCGTCTTCGGGAATATTCCGGGATTTATTCTTACAAAGGCATTGATTTTTTGAGTCGAATCCTTAGCGCAGTCATCGAGAAGAATCGCTTGATAGACAGATTCAAAATTGAAAAACTTTATCCCCTTATCGATAGCATAGACTATTTCTTCTTTCTTTCTCGCAAGACTGTCGTAAAGAATTTTCTCACCCGGAATTCCGGCTTTTAAAGCCGTAAAAATTTCTCCGGGAGAAACCACTTCCGCGCCTATATTGTTATCATTTATAATACTCAACAGCGAAATAGAAGAATTTGCCTTAATCGCGAAAAAAAGTTCTGAGAAGTCAGAAAAACTCTGCTTTAATATATTGGCTTTTTTTTCTATTACCCTTCTATCATAAATATAATAGGGTGTACTAATTTTTTCCAGATCCTTCAAAATTTCCTTAAACATAGCGGCTAAATAATAACTTTAACCTAACTTTTGTCAACCATATATCAAAAATTGTCAGAGCGTTAGTGCGTGTGCGCGTTAAAGAGTTAAAAGAAACAAGCTAAAAAAACTAATTTCTCCACAGACCAACTATATTATTCATTTTGTTTTTAAATTTCAATATTTTAACCAATAGAAGAACTAAAACCTGATGTCATACTTTTTCTTATAAAACAAAGAATTTAAGGAAAAGCATACAAATTTATGGGGGGTTGCGTTATGTAAATATTTATATAAATTAACATAAGAAATATGGGTGGATGCGCAAAAAAAGGTGGGTCTACCCATCTTTAATTATGTGGAATAAAAAAAAGAATTTAATACAAATGGAAAGAATTGAAGAAAAAATAAAAGAAAAAACAGAAGCAGTGCTAAAAAGCATGAAAGGCAACTTTTCCCTTGAAGGTCTGGATATTCAGACTACCAACGGAACAAGTTCGATTAAAATCTACGTGCAAAAAACCGGAGGCATAACAATAGATGATTGCGCGAGCATCTCCGAAAAAATGTCTGTGCACCTCGAGGTCGACGGTTTTATATCCGGTTCTTACAGACTTGAGGTTTCCTCCCCCGGAATCGAAAAAAAGGTGGCAAAATGATAAATAAAAGTATAGTAACAATGTTAACAGAATTAGCGACAGAAAGGGACCTGGGAAAAGACTTTGTGCTCGAAACACTTAAGGAAAGTTTAATCACGGCAGCTAAAAAGAAATACGGCCGAACCGATAATCTCGGTTGTGACATTTCCGAAGCTTCCGGGAATATCAGGCTTTACCTGATAAAAACAGTTACAGAAGATGTTACTGATCCGGATATTGAAATTTCTCTCAAAGAAGCCAGAAAAATTAAGCCGACGATTGAATTAGGTTCGGTTTTCAACGAAGAAATACCGGTAGATGAATTCGGCAGAAACGCTATAAATATCGTAAAAAATACCCTTATCCAGAGAATAAAAACCAATGAAAAAGAAATGCTCTTCGAAAAATACAAAAACAGAAAAGGAGAACTGGTTTCCGGAACCGTTTCCAGAATATACTCGACCGGAGCATATATTAAAATCGGAGATATCGAAGCTTTTCTACCCAGAGAGGAACAGATACCTAACGAACGTCTTCGAAGAGGATCGCAAATAAAAGCTCTTATTAAGAATATAACCTCCAGTCCTGAAGAAGGAGACGAAGAAAGAATAAGGATAAAAGGTCCGATTATATATCTTTCTAGGATTCAACCCGAATTCGTAGCTCGTTTACTCGAATTTGAAATACCTGAAGTGCTTCATTCTAAGGTAGAAATTAAAGATATCGCGAGAAAACCCGGTGTCCGGGCGAAAGTTTCTGTCTACTCACAAAATGAAAAAGTCGACGCAGTTGGGTCCTGTGTGGGACACAAAGGCAGCAGAATAAAATCTATTGTAAGAGAACTTTCCGGCGAAAGAGTAGACGTCGTACACTGGAAAAAAGATAAAGCAAAATACGCCGAAAAAGCCTTATCTCCCGTAAAAGTTGTAGAATCTAAAAAAATAGATAAAAATAAAGTATTGTGTATAGTTCCCGACGACGAATTAACCGGAGCCATCGGAAAATTGGGAGAGAATGTCGCTCTGGCTTCTGAACTCACGGGAGTCAAAATCGATATAAAAGTAAAAAGCGAATACAGGAAAGAAAAAGAAAGCGAAGAAAGAAGCAAAATAACTGTAGATGATCTGGACGTAACCGATCATATAAGAAAAATACTTAAAAAAGCAGGATTTGAAAACGCGCAGGATATACTATCGAAAACCGATGAAGAACTTGGACAGATAAAAGGAATAGGAAAGAAAAAATTGAAAGCAATTCATAAAGCTATTCTCGATAAAATACAATAGGAAGATATATGCCAAAAAAGAAAGAGCAAAAGTTAAGAATATACGAATTGGCTAAAGAATTGGATATTGAAAGCAAAGAACTGCTCGATGTTTTGAAAAAGGAAGGGTTCAAAATAAAATCAGCTCTTTCTTCAATAACGGAAAGTGAAGCCAAAGAAATAAAAAAGAAACTTCAGGGTAAAAAAACTAAGAAAGATAAGGAAGAAAAGAAAGAGAAAAAAGAAAAGAAAGAGAAAAAAGAAAAGAAAG
>CAZVXD010000049.1:0-4242 GCA_964631335.1 uncultured bacterium | reverse complement strand
GATAAGGAAGAAAAGAAAGAGAAAAAAGAAAAGAAAGAGAAAAAAGAAAAGAAAGTCAAGGAAGCAAAAGATAAAAAAAAGAAACCGGCACCCCAAAAAACCGCGAAGAAAGAAGTTAAAACAAAGAAGCCAAAAAAAGAAAAAAAACCAGAGAAGAAAGAACCGAAAGAAAAGAAGCAGACAGTAACAAAAAAAGAAAAAGTAATTGAAGTAAACGAAACAAATTCTATTAAAGAATTATCAAAGAAAATGGATATATCGGCGGGCGAGATTATCAAAGCCTGTCTAAAACTCGGCATGAGAGTTACCATCAATCAAACCCTTGATTTAGACACAACAAATCTTATAGCGGAAGAATTCGGGTATAAAACAAAATTAGCCGAACCCGCCGAGGTTGAACAGCTAAAGAAAGAGACCTTCAATGTACAAAAGAAACCTCCGGTCGTAACCGTTATGGGACATGTCGATCACGGTAAAACAACTTTACTCGACTATATAAGGAAAACACAGGTAGCCAGTCAGGAATCCGGGGGTATTACACAAAAAATCGGAGCTTACCATATAGACTATAATGTCCATAAAATCACGTTCATCGATACCCCGGGACACGAAGCTTTCACTTCTATGAGAGCCAGAGGAGCAAACGTCACCGATATTGTCATCCTGGTTATAGCGGCTAATGAAGGAGTAAAAGCTCAGACGATCGAAGCGATAAACCATGCCAAGGCTGCAAAGGTACCAATTATTGTGGCAGTTAATAAAATAGACTTAGCTTCAGCCAATCCGCCCAAGGTATTGGCGGATTTAGCTGAAAAAGATGTATTGGCTCACGAATACGGCGGAAGTGTAATAGCCGTAAATATATCAGCGGCAAAAGGAATAGGAATAGATGAACTTCTTGACGCTATTATACTGCAAACCGAAGATCTGGATTTGAAAGCTCCGAGGGAAGGACCCGGCAGCGGTATAGTGCTGGAAACTCATATCAGAAAAGGAATAGGCAATGTGGCGACTGTGGTAGTTAAAGAAGGTCAGATAAAAGTTGGCGATTCCTTTATCGCCGGCTCGACCTCGGGAAAAGTCCGTTTGATTCTGGATGAACACGATAAAAGGTTAAAAACCGCCGATGTTTCTTCAGCGGTTCAGATATCTCAATTTGATTGCCTACCCCAAACCGGAGATATTTTTAAAGTCGTTAAAAACAAAAAAACCGCAAGAAATATTAGCGAGGAAAGAAAAAACTCTATGGAAGAAAAAAAAGAAAGAACGACAGTTAGCCTTTCCTCGTTATACGAAAAAATCCAGGAAGACAAGAAACAAACCTTAAATCTGGTTATAAAAGGCGACGATGCGGGTTCTGTGGACGCGTTAAAGAATTCGCTCGAGAACCTGCCGAAAGAAAAAATTCAAGTTAAAATAATTCATGCGGCTGTGGGACCGATTTCGGAAAACGACGTGATGCTCGCGGAAGCCTCTGAAGCCATAATTATAGGCTTTAAAGTAAAATCGTATCCGCAAACCAGGGAAGAGGCAAAGAAAAAGGGTGTAGAGATTAAAACCTACGATGTTATTTTCGAAATAACGGAAGATATCAAAAAAGCCATGCTCGGATTACTCGAACCCGAAAAAGAGGAAGTAAAACGCGGAGAAATAGAAGTCAGGAAGACGTTCGAAGGTTCAAATATAGGAAAAGTAGCAGGATGCTTCGTTCTATCCGGCGAAGTCCGCAATAATGACATCGCTTATCTCTTTAGGGATAAGGAAGAACTCGTAAAAACAAAAATAGCAACTCTTAAAAGATTCGACAAAGATGTGAAATCTGTGGAAGAGGGGTACGAATGCGGAATCAGGCTTAAAGATTTTGACTCGTTCAAAGAGGGTGACATTATAGAAAGTTACAAACTGGTTGAAAAAGAAACGAAACTTTAATTAGAATGTTCGTAGGCGTAATGAGAGTAGAAATTTTCCTCCCGGGATCAAATTCTCTTAAAGCAAAGAGGAGAATAATCAACAGCATAAAAGGGAAAATACGGTCTAAATACAACGTAGGAATAAGTGAAATTGACTTCCTGGATAAATGGCAACACACACTAATAGGAATCGTTGGCGTTTCAAATGATTCTAAATTTCTGCAATCATCTTTTACAAAAATTGTAGATAGAATAAAAGAGTTTAGAGATATTAACGTTTTAGATTGGAGTATAAGAATAAACAATGAATTTAAGACTGAAACGGGTAAATTCGTATATAATGAAAGCAGTACCTGAAATAATAGAAAAGGAATTAAACGACCCCAGAATTGGTCTGGTTACAATTGTGTCGGTCGAGAGCAGTCCGGATTTGAAACACGCTACGGTATATTTTACCGTTCACGGCGGAGAAAAATCCGGAAAAATGCACAGTGAGGTTTTAAATCACGCGAGCGGATTTATACAGCATGAACTTTCCAGGCGTATAAAAATGAAAAATACTCCTATACTTAACTTCAAATACAGTCCGCTTACGCAAAAAACACAAAAGATCGAAAATCTTTTAAACCAGGAAAGCGAGAAGGAAAATTGAAAAAAAGCTGGCAAGAGGCTTACGAGTTAATAAATAAAAACAAGAATTTCTTAATCGTAGCGCACAAAAATCCTGACGGTGATTCGCTCGGCTCAGAAATAGCGTTTGCTCTGGCATTGATGAAGCTTAATAAAAAAGTTTACATCTACAATTCCGATCCGCCACCGGAGAGATACTCGAAATTCCCAAAAGCTTCTCTCATACAAACAGAAAAGAAAAATTTCAAAGAAGATGTTACCATTTTCGTAGATTGCGCGGAATTAAATCGTATAGGAAGAATAAAAGAAGATATCGACTTCTCAAAACCTTCGATAAATATCGATCATCACGTCGGGAACACGAAATTCGCCACCATAAATATAATAAAACCAGACTACTCATCGACGGCGGAAATTATCTATAAATTCATAAAAGATGAGATTCAGGTAGATAAAGAAATCGCCACATATCTCTATATAGGAATACTTACAGACACCGGAGCTTTTCGATATCCTAACACCACGTCTCATTCTCTACGTGTCGCTTCCGAACTTGTGTCATACGGAGTAACTGCTTCTCAGGTTTCAGAATTCATCTGGTTTACAGATCCCGAAGCAAGAATAAAACTTTTAGGTGACGTTCTCAGAACCATGAATCTCTATAATAAAATCAGCATTATGACCGTAACACAGGAAATGCTTAAGAAACACGGCGCGAAAGAAGAAGATACAGAAGAATTTATCGACTATGGTCTTTCTATAAAAGGTATCGAAACCGCAGCCATAATAAAAGAACGAGAAGGGGGAATACTAAAAGTTTCCCTCCGGTCTAAAAATAACGTTCCCGTTCAGGAACTCGCCGCAAAATACGGGGGCGGCGGACACAGGACAGCATCGGGATTCGCGGTTGAGAAGGAACTCGAACCATTCAAAAAAGAACTTAGAAAAGAACTGGAAAAATTAGTCGAAAAATATAATCACTAAATTTTTATCTTTTTTCTTATTCCCATAAACTTGGCAGCCTTTCTAATCGACTCATGGGGCGCCGTTATAAAAACTTCATCTCCCGCGTATATCTTACGATTACCTCGAGGAACACAGAATTCATCCTCTTCCTTCCTGAAAATTCCATTTATAAGACAATCTGATGGGAATCTATCGTCAGAAGCTATTTGCGCGATTGTTTTTTCCACAACACTCGAATCTTCGGGTATCTTGACAATAGCTATAGCTCCACTCCCTCCTCTGAAAGAATAAACAATCGAAACCTCGGGTTCCTCTATTTCAAAAACCAGGGGAGTCGCGCTCAGCTCTACAACGTCTATGGTATCTGTCGCGCCCGCTCTATCGTAAACGGGTTTATACGAAGGATCTCTCATTCTGGCGTATATTCTCGGAACCCCATAACTGTTGGCGATAACCGTAAGCGAAAGATTATCCGCGTCCGACCTCATCGAAGCAACAACCACATCCGCTTTTTCAATGCCCGCTTCTTTCAAAGTACTTATTTCAGTAGCGCTTCCTTTGATAGCCACAACTCCCAACCTTTCGTAAATATATTCACAAACTTCCGGATTTTCTTCTATAACTATAACATCGTGCTTGGAAGCACTCAATTTTTTTGCGACGTTCGTCCCAAGAAGACCGCCACCGCCTATAATTACATACACCTTTCACCTCCTATTTCCAAGTATTTTTGTAA
>CAZVXD010000048.1:0-13998 GCA_964631335.1 uncultured bacterium | reverse complement strand
AACAGAAGCAATTTATGATCTGGCGCCTAACGCCACATATCATCTATACAAAATACTTACTGATAACCATCTTGGAGCGGCGGTAGCTTCCTGCATCAATGAAGGTGTCGACATTATCAATCATTCCTGCGGATGGTATAACACGGGAGGTTATTATGACGGAACGGGTGTTATATGCCGCAAAGCCGATAGCGCAATAAACCACGGCATATTATGGGTTAACTCGGCCGGCAACGAAGCTAAATACCATTACAGAGCAGAAGGATTTGTAGAATACGGCTCTGGTGGTCACCATATTTTCAACGGCACAAACGACACTATTAATCCAACCGGTCCCTATGCCGACGGGCAATCAGTCAAAATCCTCATGAACTGGGATAATTATGGAGATTGGGATCAGGATTACAATCTTTACCTGGCAAGAGATACAGGCAGCGTTACTTCAAAATGGATTCTGGTGGATAGTTCAAAAAACATACAGGACGGCAGTTCGTATCCTCCGCAGGAAGATATAGACTACACGAACCCGGATGATGACGCAATGTACGGTATTCTTGTAAAAAAAGCTACTGCTTCTGCCGAAGCCGATTTTACAATATTCAGTCTGGAAGAAGATTTTGATTATAATATAGACTCGAGCAGTATAACCGACCCCTCAACAGTCACTGACGTTGTATCTGTCGGTGCCATTAATCGATTTTACTATAACACTACAGGACAAATAGAATCCTTCAGTTCACGGGGGCCTACGACAGACGGCAGGACAAAACCCGATGCAGCGGCACCCGATTACTGCAGTTCTTTTACTTATAGAAATTTTGGGGCAGGATACTGGGCCGGGACTTCCCTGTCAGCCCCTCATACAGCCGGCGTCTGCGCTCTTATTAAATCGCGCTACTCTTCCTTCAGTGATACCGATATACGAAATTATTTATATAATAACTGTACTGTCGATCTGGGCACATCCGGAAAAGATAATGTCTACGGTCACGGAAAAGTTGTCATGCATGATATTGCCCTGGAGATTACCTCTCCTAACGGAGGAGAAAACTGGTATGTGGACAGCACTTATAACATAACATGGACTTCCAGCGGAACGAGCGGAGCTGTCAAAATCGAATACTCAACAAACAACGGTTCGAGCTGGTCGGATGTAATCGCGAGTACGACCGACGACGGTTCTCATCCCTGGGTTATTCCAGATATTCCTTCAGAAAACTGTCTTGTAAGGATTACAGACACAATCGAAATTCCTTCGGATACAAGCGACGCGGTATTCGAAATATCTCATCCTGTACCTGCCATAACGGTTACAAGTCCGAACGGCGGAGAAGAATGGCTTATAGACAGTGTTTATAATATTACCTGGACTTCGTTTGCCACCAGCGGAGGTGTTAAAATAGAATATTCCATAGACAACGCCTCAAGCTGGTCGGATGTGATCGCGAGTATGCCCGACACGGGTATTTACACGTGGACAGTACCCGATACTCCCTCTGACAGCTGCTATGTAAGAGTAAGCGACACAAACCAAAGTATCTCGGATACGAGCGACGCCTGGTTCGAAATATCCCCAACGCCCATTATAACCATTACAAACCCCAACGGAAGCGAAAACTTCGAAGTAGACAGTTCCTTTAATATCTCCTGGACTTCAGAGAACACAAGCGGTGGTGTTAGCATCGAGTATTCAACGGATAACGGTTCGAACTGGTCGGAAATAATCGCGAGTATGCCCGACACGGGTTTTTATCCCTGGATAGTACCTGATACACCCTCCGACAGCTGCCTGGTAAGGATTACAGATACAATCGGAAGTCCCGCGGATATAAGTGATTCTTTGTTTGTGATCTTTCCTCATCCATTCATAACGGTTACAAATCCCAACGGTGGTGAAAACTGGGAAAGAGACAGCATCTATAATATAACATGGACTTCTTCCGGTACAAGCGGAGAAGTACAAATCGAATATTCCATAAATAACGGAACAGATTGGACGGACATAATTACAAGTATGCCCGATACGGGTGTTTATGCCTGGACAGTACCGGAAACACCTTCAGATAGCTGCATGGTTCGAGTATCAGACACAAACGGACTTCTTTCTGATATAAGCGATGATGTCTTCACTATTACTTATCCCGTCGCAGTTCCTTTTCCTGAATTACCTGAGATTTACTCTATGACTGCTAAAACGGTAACAACAGGAAATAATCTGGAAGTTAAATACGCGTTACCCGAAAATGCGAACATTCGATTTGAAATCTATGATATAAAAGGAACAAAAATTAAGGAATTTTCAGAAGAACAAACTCCGGGATTTTATTCTATGGAAATCGAAATGACAGATAAACCCGCTGGAGTTTATATCTTAAGAATGGAAGCAAACAAGAACAAATTCACCGAATCACGTAAATTTATATTGGTAAGATAATATTTTAAGATTTATTCCGGAGATTCATAACAGTAAATCCGCCGGGATGCAAAAATCAAATATCAAAGTGTAAAATTACAAATCAAAGTTCAAAAATAGAAAAAAGATGCTTTCTTTAGAAATAAGGAATTTTTTTGCATTTTAATATGTCATTTTGCTTTTTAATTTTTAATATTTAATTTTATATATAGGCAACCTTGACATTCCACAATATGCTTTTATAATCTAAAAGCGATGAAACAACATAAAATTCAAGGAGGGCATAATGATTTCCAGATATAAAGTCGAAGAAATCGATAAAATCTGGTCGGACGATAATAAATTCAAAAAATGGTTTGAAGTAGAACTCGCTGTTCTGTCAGCTCGTGAAAAACTGGGACAAATTCCAGCCGGCACGGTAAAATCCTTAGAAGGTATAGAGGTATCCGTAGATAGAATAAAGGAAATAGAAAAGAAAACCAGACACGACGTGGTCGCCTTTATAACCGCTGTGGCAGAAAAAGGAGGAGACTCCACCAGGTTTTTCCATCAGGGTCTGACATCCTCAGACATAGGCGATACTTCTTTCGCTCTCCAGATCAAAGAATGTTCTTCAATAATAAAAAAGGATCTGGAAAATATTCTCGAATTATTGAAAGAAAAAGCACTGAAATTCAAAGGAATTCCTATAATGGGAAGAACCCATGGCGTACACGGAGAACCGACTTCTCTCGGACTGAAATTTCTATCCTGGTATTCGGAAATGAAAAGAGCTGATGAGCGCTTCGATAGAGCTTCAAAAGAAACCGAATACGGAAAAATTTCCGGAGCAATGGGAAATTTCGCGCACCTCGACCCCGAAATAGAAGAAATAGCTTTAAAGAGATTAAACTTAAAACCGGAACCCGTATCCACGCAGATAGTACCCCGGGACAGATACGCCGAGTATATATTCGCGATTGCCACCATCGGTACGACAATGGAACACATCGCTCATGAAATAAGACATCACCAGAGAACGGAAATAAGAGAATTAGAAGAACCTTTTAAAAAAGGACAAAAAGGTTCTTCCGCGATGCCGCATAAAAGAAATCCCATTCTCTGCGAACGTCTCTCGGGAATGAGCCGTCTTCTTAGATCCTATCTTATCACCGCTATGGAAAACATAATTTTGTGGAATGAACGGGATATATCTCACTCCTCCACCGAAAGAATTTACTTCCCGGACGCTATAACTCTAACCGTTTATATGCTCAGAAAACTCGCCTTCATTATAGAGGATATAAATATATACGAAGACAATATTGAGAAGAACATCTGGCTAACCAACGGTCTGGTCTTCTCTCAGAAAGTACTCATAATGTTACTCGATAAAGGAGTAAAAAGAGACGAAGCCTATAATATCGTTCAGGAAAACGCGATGGAAGTCTGGCAGAAAGGTGGCAGTTTTAAAGAAAAAATAGAAAATGACGAAAGAGTTAAAAAACATCTGAATAAAGAAGAATTAAAAAAACTTTTTGATCCTAAAAGTTATTTAAAAAACGAGGATAAAATATTCAAAAGGGTACTCTCATGATAATCTTCACCGACCTGGATAATTGCCTTCTTGATTCTTCTTATTCGGCAATCTCGATTCGTGATTTCACACATAATTTAATAGAAAAAGGAATCGTAATTTCCGTTATTTCAAGTAAAACCTCCCCGGAGATAGATTTCTTTTTCAACGAAATGGACTTTTTCGGTCCCTACGCCGCGGAAAACGGGGGACTTGTGGTAATCAATAAAGAAAAAAAAGAACTGGCGACCAGATCCGAAATAATCAAACGTGATCTACGAAATACAGCCAGAGAAATGAATACAGCAATAGAACTTTTTTCTGAGATGAAAAGCGAAAGAATAAAGGAACTCACGGGATTACCCGATCATTTAATTCCACTGGCAAAAGAAAGAAGCTATTCCGAACCTTTCCGGTTTGTTTCCGGATCGGATGAAAATTTTCTGAAAAAAATAAAATCTCTCGGTTACACAATATTCTGGGGGGGAAATTTCTACCAGGTATACAGGGGTTCATCAAAAGGTAGGGCGGTACAAATAATAAAGAAAAAAAAGAATGGTTTCTCGATCGGCATCGGAGATTCGATAAACGATTACCCTATGCTGGATGAATGCGATTATCCTATTCTACTGGGAGGCAAAAAGAATAAAAAATACAGGAGCTTCGAAGGGTTCGGTCCAAATATATGGAAAAAAGCGGTAGAGAAAGCTCTGGAGGGAAAAAATGTCTGATTTTTTTCAAAACGGAATTATCACATCACTGCATAAACTGTCAAGTTATTCTCTCGAAAAGATAGAAAACAGTATCAAGGAAATCACAAAAGAAAGAAAATTTGCCCTGCTTCTTCCTTCGCTATATTCAGAACTAAAGGGGAAAGCTCTTCCGGGAATCGTAAAACAGTTAAAAGAAGCCGATTATATACACGAAGTTGTCGTATCACTCGACAGAGCGAGCAAAACAGAGTTTAACCACGCGAAAGAATTTTTTAAAAAAATACCAACGAAAACAACTGTAATATGGAACGATTCGACTCAAATCAAAGCCATATATAAAAAACTCAAGAAGAATGGTCTCGATCCGGGAAAAAGAGGAAAAGGAAGGGGAGTGTGGACGGGAGTGGGCTATATATTGTCTAAAGGTGAAGTATATATGATATCTCTGCACGATTGCGACATACGAACCTATTCAAGAGATATTTTAGCCCGCCTTACTTATCCGGTACTTTCAAAACGTCTCAATTATGACTTTGCTAAAGGATATTACGCGAGGTTCGCGGATGTGCTGCACGGAAGAGCAGTTCGTCTTTTCTTTTCACCTCTGCTGAAAGCTCTCAGGAAGATTTTCGGAGAAAGAGAGTTTTTCGATTATCTTGAATCGTTCCGCTATCCTCTTTCCGGGGAAGCGGCGATGACAACGGAGTTAACAAGAAGAGTTCGTTTTTCCTCCGATTGGGGACTGGAAATCGGACTCTTACGGGAAATTTATACAAACCTGGATCTATCCAGTATTTGTCAGGTAGATTTAATAGACCAGTATGACCATAAACACCAGGAATTCGACGCCGATAATATTACATCGGGAATAATGAGAATGGCAATAGATATCGCAAGAACATTTTTCAGAGTACTCTCTCAAGACGGAATAATATTTAATGATGAAACGGTTCGGACTCTTAAAATAACATACTATGATTATGCCATGGAATTCGTGGAAAAGTACAAAAACCTGGCTTTACTAAATAACCTTAAATACGATAGAAACAGAGAAATAATAGCAATTGAAAAGTTTACTACGTCATTCGATATAGCAGCGGAAGAATTTAGTAAACATCCTCTTGGTTCGCATTTAATACCAACCTGGGGAAGGATAGACAGCGCAATGCCCGACTTACTTAACTCACAATTACCTGATATAGTGGATAAATTAAACGGGAGGTAGAATTGAAACTGATTACCGCTATCAGAGAAGACTTAAGAAGAAGACTGGAAGAAATAAAATCGGCAGATATAATCGTTGGACTTCCTGCTTATAATGTCGATGATACGATAGATTTTGTAATAAAAAAGATAGGCGAAGGTTTAAACGAATACTGGAGTGACTGCAAAAGTTTGATACTTATTATGGATGGGGGTTCTGTGGACGACACAAGAGAAGTTTCCAAGGCAGCAGAGGTTCCTCCCTATATCGAAAAAATAGTAAGTATTTACAGAGGCCTTCCGGGAAAAGGCACAGCCGTCAGGGCTATTCTCGAAGCTTCTAATTTCCTGAACGCGAAAGCCACACTCATGATAGATTCGGATCTTCGCTCCATCGAACCGAAATGGATGAAAAATCTCATAAGTCCGATAATCGAAGACGACTACGACTATATCGCTCCATACTATAAGAGATATAAATATGACGCCACAATCACAAATAACATCGCCTATATGCTGATAAGAGCCATCTGGGGCAAAAGAGTCCGTCAACCTATAGGAGGAGATTTCGCGTTTTCCTCGAAACTGGTTAATTCTCTTCTTCAGGACGAAAGATGGGACACGGATGTAGCCAGGTTCGGAATCGACACATGGATAACCACAACAGCGGCTAAAAACGGATATAAGTTAGGACAAACCAGGCTGGGAGCCAAACTGCATGAAGCGAAAGACCCTTCACATCATCTGGGTCCGATGTTCCGCCAGGTAGTTATTACCACATTCGAACTGATGGCTGACTATGAAGATTCATGGGAGAATATTAAAGGTTCAGAACTGGTAGACATACTGGGGGAGGAAATAGGTTTAGAACCGGAAGAATTTGACATTGATTTAGAATCTCTAGCGGAATCTTTTAGATCCGGATGGGCAAATTTCCATTCACTCTGGAAAGACGTACTCAATCAAAAATCTTTTATTCTTCTCAAAACAATAATCAGAGAAAAAGACTATGCACTGCTTAACCACGAAAACTGGGCTAAAATCGTGTATGACTTTGCCGCCGTATTCCATCATCAAAGAAGACATCACGCAAAGATCATAAATACAATGCTGCCATTATACAACCTGAGAGTCGCTTCTCTTTATCAGTCCTCTGTGAAAATGCCAAACGATGAATTTGAAAAACTCGTGGAGGAAGCCGCGCTTACCTTCGAAAGGAATAAACCTTATCTGCTAAAAAGATGGGAAGAAGAGTAGTTTCTATTCTTCACTACTCCACTCTACCGGTAATAGGAGGCGTAGAACTAACTCTAGACACACACGCTAAGCTATTAAGAAATCACAACTTTGAAGTTAGAATAATAGCGGGAGCCGGGAACCCCGACGTTTTAATACCCGAATTAAAATCCTCCTATTACGGAGAAATGTCTAAAGAAATACTAAAAGCTAAAACTCCCGGTGATTTCGATTCCGAAGTCAGCAAAGTAGAAGAAAAAATCCTTAAAAGTTTAAAGGATTCCGATGTTTTAATTGTCCACAACCTCTTTACAATGCATTTTAATCTTGTGGCGACCGCGGCGCTGACCAAAATATCAAAAAAAATCAAAACCATAGGGTGGGTACACGATCTTTCCTATGTGGATCCTACTTATGGCTTACCTCCTCCGGGTAATTCTCCCTTAAAATTCATAGTTTCTTCCAATCCCGGAATAAAATGGGTAACGATAACAAACTACAGGAAGAACCTGCTCTCGGATTTTTTCAACATCAAAAAAAAGGATATAGAGGTAATACATAACGGAATAGACCCTTATGTTATACTGCCTTCCGACATGAAAAAAGCGGCTGAGGAATTAAAAATTCTTTCTTACTACCCGGTAGCGCTCTTTCCTTCCCGATTAACAAGGAGAAAAAATTTCGAGCTCGCAATAGACATAACTTCAAAACTAAAGGGTAATCCCTTACTTCTTTTATCCGCTCCACCCGACCCACACAACCCCGCCTTTTTAAATTATAAAAACGAACTTAAAAAAAGAGCCAAAGAAAAAGGGGTGAAAATGATAATGTTCGCGCAATATTGCCCCATAAAAGATATTGAAACTTTTTATTTTCTGGGAGATTTTCTTCTCATTACCAGTAAAATGGAAGGATTCGGCTTGCCCGCTATCGAAGCTTCACTATTTCGAATGCCGGCGGCTCTTTCAAATATTCCGCCCTTAAGAGAAATAGAAAAACACTTTCAGTCCCATATTTTCTTCGACCTCGATGAAAAACCGCTAAAAATCGCGAAGAAAATCGATACCTTTTTAAAACAGAACAAAATCGTTCAGGACAGAAGGACTATTATAGACAATTTTAGCTGGGACAACATTTTAAAAAACAAACTAATCCCTTTAATCAACACAATTTAAATTATTAATTAGTTTTTGTTTCTTTCGGAAATTAAATATTAAAAATTAAAAAGCAAAATGACATATTAAAATGCAAAAATTTTTCTAACCTAAAAGCGCGTGACTTTTTTACAATATTTGAACTTTGATTTGTAATTTTGCACTTTGATATTTGATTTTTACATTATAGCGACTTCGTCGCTTGAAGCCTATCGAAGTTTTCTTAGAACTTTTTTAGAGACTTCTTTTAATGGTTCGAAAACACCTATGCCCTCTGTAGCGACACCCTCACATGAAAAGACTCCTCTCGGATTAAGGGCGTCTTCGAGCTCATTGAGTGAAACTATATTGGGCAAATCTCTTTTATTATATTGAATAGCCAATGGTATTTCTTCAACCTTTTTATTATATTCGGCTAAATTGTCGTCGAGATTCTCGATAGAATCTATATTATCTTCGAATCTTTCGATTTGAGAATCGGCAACAAATATCAAACCATCCACACCTTTCAATATAAGTTTTCTGGAAGCGTTATAATAAATCTGACCCGGAACGGTATAAAGATGAAAATGGACTGAAAAGCCCTTAACAGTACCCAGATCGACAGGAAGAAAATCAAAAAAGAGCGTCCTGTCCAGTTCTGTATCCAGACTCATTAATTTTCCTCGATTATCGGGATTCACTTTTGAGTATATGTGTTTAATATTGGTCGTCTTACCGCCGAGCCCCGGGCCGTAGTATACAATTTTACAATTTATTTCTTTCGAAGAATAATTTATAAGCGCCATTTGCTCTCCATATCACTCAAAAAGACTATCCAGTTCCGTTTCCGCCTCATTGATAAAATCGTCGTCGACCGCTCCGGAATATTCACTTTCGAGAGTCTGGAAAATCTTTTCAAACAAACTTCCAAGTTTTTCAGCCGTCTTTTTAACTTTAATACGCACCAGCCCAAGAGTTGTCTCTTTTGTAAATATAACCGCAAGAATAACCTTATCCGCAATCAAAGAAACATAAATGCTCTTTTTTTCACCCTGATGGAATAAAGTCGAGAAATCATGTTCTCCGATTAAATCCGCTAAATTAGAAGTCGCCGCGAAATCAGCCGCGGAAAGAGTGGCAAAAGACGGAATATCTATAGATGAAACATTGCCCGCTGAAGTAATAAGCTGTCCCGCTTTATCGATAAGTAGGACCGACAGAGATTTGGTTTCTCTGCAGAGTTCCTCTAAATTATCCTTGATAGTCTGGAACTCATCCTCGAAGGTCTCGGCTTTTTCATCGGGCATTTAAATGCCAGCCTCCTCTAATTTTTTCAATTTTTTCCATCTCGCGTCTACCTCTTCCTGAATTTCTTCTATTATTTTCGCGTTATTCCCCTTAAACAAGTGTCTGAATCTTCCCTGCAATTTCAACCATTCTTCCACGGGAATAACTTTCTTGGGATCCTTTGTTATTTTATGAACACCATTCTCTACTTCGTACAATGGCCAGAATCTCGATTTCACAGCCATATCGGCAATCTTCATAGTGTCTTCTTTCTTATAATACCATCCAAGCTGACAGGGAGCAAAAACAACGATAAATTTAGGCCCTTTGATAGAAAGAGCTTTTTGCACCTTGGTCATATAATCTCTCCACTCTGAAATACACGCCTGAGCGGCATAAGGTATATTATGCGCCGCCATAATCTCCGTAAGATCTTTTCTCCATTGAGTTTTCCCGGGAATAACCTTTCCCGACGGAGAAGTGGTCGTACTGGCTCCGTGAGGAGTCGCTCCGGACCTTTGAATACCCGTGTTCATGTACGCCTGATTATCATAACATATATAAAGCATATTATGACCTCGTTCCATGGCTCCGGACAAAGCCTGTAAACCTATGTCGTAAGTTCCTCCGTCTCCGCCAAAAGCTATTAAATTAATATCCTTTTTTACTTTTCCTTTCTTTTTTAAAGCCCTGTAAGCGGCTTCCACACCGCTCATAGTAGCCGCGGAATTTTCAAACAGAGAATGAATATAAGGCACTTCCCATGCTGTATAAGGAAATATCGTGGATACCACTTCCATACAACCCGTCGCGAAACTTACCACCGTGTCCTTGCCTGAAGCGAGCAGAGCCTGTCTTACTGCTACTGCCGGACCGCAACCCGCGCAAGCACGGTGACCGGAGGCAAATAAATCTTCTTGTTTTGATAGTTCTTTTAAATTTATTCCCATAAAGCCTCCTACTCTCTAACACCTAAATAACTATTTCTGGCTAATTTCTTACCATTTTCCACTTTTTTCAAGTCGTCAAAAACCTTTTTTATATCATCAGTTGGCACATCTCGTCCACCCAAACCGTAAACATATCCATAAGTATCGGGTTTCTTTTCCCCGTCATAAAGAGAAGAACGAATTTCCGTAAATAAAGGAGCTCCGAAACCGCTCATACCCTCGGCTCTATCCATTACAGCCAGGTAATCGACATTTTTAAGAGCTTTGTTAATTTCTTCCGTCGGCCAGGGTCGGAAAACGCATATTTTAACCATACCGACTTTTTCTCCATCCGCTCTAAGATTATCTACCACCTCTTTAGCCGTTCCCGCGGTCGAACCCATTATAACAATAGCTCTCTTAGCATCTTTCATCTTATATTCTTCTATTAGATTATATTTTCTTTTAAATTTACCGCCGAAATCCTTAAAAACCTTTTTTATAACCTTCCCGGCTTCCCTCATTGCTTCAGCTTCCGATCTCTTGTGCTCGAAATAATAATCCTGCAGGTCGAGAGGTCCGATAGTGATAGGCTTATCTGTATCGAGAAGGTTATATGGTGTTTTATGCTTACCTATAAAACTCTGCACCTCTTTATCTTCCAGCATATCTATTCTCTGAAGGGAATGAGAAAGAATAAAAGCGTCAGCCGACACCATGGCGGGTAAAAAAGCCTCTTCTGAAATCTTCATAGCCTGTATAACCAGATCATAAGCTTCCTGAGAATCTTCCGCGTAAAACTGCATCCATCCCGTGTCTCTCTGGTCCATTGTGTCCGAATGGTCGCAGTGAATGTTAATCGGAGCCGATAGAGTCCTCGCTATCTCACAAATCACCATCGGAAGCCGCAGTCCTGCTGTAACAAAAAGAACCTCGTTCATAAGAGCCAGCCCCTGAGACGCGGTAGCGGTCATAACTCTCGCTCCTGCCGCGGCCGCTCCCGTGCAGGCACTCGCCGCCGAGTGCTCGGATTCTACGGGTACAAATTCAGTATCCACCAAACCATCGGCAACAAACTGTGAAAAAATCTGAACAATCTCTGTAGATGGTGTTATAGGATATGCTGCAACCACATCGGGATTTATCTGTCTCATCGCTTCTGCCATAGCTTCATTCGCAGTCTTAGCAGCAACTTTCATTCTTCCTCCTCGTCGATCATTTCTATGGCGTTAACCGGACATTGAGCAGCGCAAATTCCACATCCCTTACAATAATCCAGATCAAAGCCTACCATTTTGCCGTCTTTAACTTTAATCGCCGAATCGGGACATGAAATCCAGCAAATCATACAATTCGTACATTTTTCTTTATCTACAGACGGTTTCTTTCCTTCTCTCCAATCCCCGGTCTTAAATTTTTTACTGGAACCGGGTTCGATTATAATAGCGCCTATAGGAAGTTCCTTCCATCCTTCCTTCTTTTTAGCCATCAGCTTTCTCCCTTCGTTTGTTCATGAGCTGTTTTTATTGCTTCTACATTCTTCGTAACTATTTCTTCCGGTTTTCCTCTGAATTTAATTTTTAACTTGTGTTCTATACTTTTAAGCATCTTCTTATAATCCAGAATATCCGTAACTTTAGATAATGCTCCCAGCATAGGAGTATTGGGTTTGTTCAGCCCTATCTTATCCATCGCGATTTTTGAAGCATCCACAGTGTAAACTTTTATTTTAGGAGCGACGGACAGTCTTTTCCTGATATTTTCGGGAGAATCATCGGTATTAACTATAAGAATACCACCTTCTTCCAGACCCGCAAGTACGTCCACCGTTTCAAGTAAGGTCGGATCGAGTACCAGAACGATCCTCGGGCTATCAACACCGCTGTGTAATCTTATGGGCTTCTCACTCAAACGGTTAAAAGCACTCACCGGCGCGCCGGTTCTCTCCGGGCCGTATTCAGGGAAAGCCTGAATATACATACCCGTATCGATAGCCGCTTCACCGAAAAGTAATGCCGCTGTCTTAGCACCCTGTCCTCCTCTGCCGTGCCATCTAATCTCTATTAAATCCTTAGCCATTATTTAACTCCCTTTTTAGTCAAATCTATATCGTATTGCCTTAATGTCAAGGGATTTTCCTACATTTTTAGTGAAAAATTTACTTTTTTTACTTTCTCGAGAGTGTTTTCCTGAAATTCCCTTACCATTGCGACGTTTCGCGTGCCAATTTTAATCAAATGAACTAAATTTTCAATATTTATACCACCAATAGCAACTACGGGAATATTTACACTTCGAAGAACTTCCTCGACGGTCGAAAGTCCTATTGGTGTGTAATTTTCCTTCGTGGGGGTTGAAAAAACAGGCCCTATTCCTATATAATCCGCCCCTTTTTCTTCAGCCTCCTTAGCCTGTTCCAACGAATGCGTGGAAATACCTACAATGAAACCCTCCGGGGTTATCTCTCTCGCTCTCTGAATGGGAATATCGTCCTGTCCCAGATGAACCCCATCCGCTCCGGACATACGCGCGATATCTATAAAATCATTGATAATAAACAATGAACCGGACTTTCTTGTGATTTTCCTAATTTTATCCGCTATTTCCAGCATATCCTGGCGGGAGGAACTTTTATCCCTGTATTGAATAACCCTGGCGCCGCCTTTGCATGCTTCTCCGGCTATTTTCACATGATTTTTACTTGTTATAACGTAAGCGCCAAAAGGGTATCTCATTCTGCGTATTACCCTTTTTGCTTTTTTGCAGAAATATAACTCATATTACTTCGTTTCCTTCGGAATTTAAATATTAAAAATTAAAAAGCAAAATTACATATAAAAATGTAAAATTATTCCCTACCCCTCACTACAAAAACTAACAAAACATTTGTATTACCAAGGGATTTCGTTACCATTTTGCTTTTTTTTATTTTTGAACTTTGATTTGTATTTTTCCATTTTGATATTTGATTTTTAAATTTCAGTTATTCTCATTTCCTCAGTTTTCCGGCAATAATTCCCGCGATTTTTTCTCCTGAAAGCAGCATACCCCCAAATATGGGACCCATACGGGGAGTTCCTTTAACGGCATTTCCAGCCATACCCGTCGCGAACAGACCCGGAAAAACTTCCGAAGCGTTCTCGACTGTCTGTTCCTCTCCCCTATCCGCCCACATGGACATTTCACCGATAACTCCGCCGGTTCTGCTATCGAGCTTCACGTCCATTTTTCGGGAAAGGACGGAACAAACCTCCGCCGGATGACCGGTTCCGTCCACGACATATTTCGCTCTCACCGTCAGAGGGTCGACATGTAAACCGATATGCTCGATCGGAGACCACTGCAGGACAAGACCGTTAACTTTTTTTACTCCGTTTTCCTCTCTGAACATTACATCCACGACTTTTATCAGATTGAAGATTTTTACGCCCGACTTAACGCATTTGGAAATTAAAGTCGAAGCCAGTTCAACACTATCCGCTGTATAATATCCTTCTTTATTTTTCTTGTATTCCACACCTACTTT
>CAZVXD010000047.1:0-14258 GCA_964631335.1 uncultured bacterium | reverse complement strand
CAACTAAAGCTTTTCTTCCGGGGTATCTTCTCGATACAATGTTCTATTTACTTCTTTTATATCTGAGAGTATCCCCTTTACGCGCATCAGTATAGTAATTTGCCCTAACAGGATAAATATTACCATGCATAATTCCATAATAGAATATTCTCTTCCCAGAATAAAAACAGATGGGGTGGCGACTTCACTCAACAAGTACTGTAAAAACGATGCCGCCATAAGAATTACCAATCTATCCGTCTTATCCAGAGGTCCCTGATGCTGCCATGAAACACCTAAGGCTTTGCCCAGCATCCCCGTGTAACTAATAAGTAATATTGTAACGGAAGCTACCATCCCTATTCCTATATCACACAAAGAAGAAAAAGATATTCCCACAATAACGAAAAGGTCTGCATATCTATCCGGAAGAGCATAAATTATTGCGTTTACAATTGTAAAGCGAGCTCTTTTCATGGATAGAACTTCGACTAAAGTATTTAAAGTTATCCAGGTAAAAATCAAAAAGATATTTATCAATAGAAAAACAGGCGTATCTCCTGATTTGTAATAAAAAAAGCCTATTAATATAGCAATAAAGAAAGCAATAAAACTCATTAGATCCGGGTGAATGAATTTTATTTTGTCTCCGAAATTGTCGAGGAACCTTAGATAGGAATAACGTAAACCGTATAACGCAAAATTTCTTAATCTTTTACTAATTTTTCCGCTCATTATATATGAAAGATAAATAAAAATAGAAACTATGTCAAGGCATTTTTAGATTTAATGAATCTAAAAACAGTCGTGAGTTATGCGTCTAAAATCGTCTGTAAAATAAAAATCATTAACAACCCGTATAATCTTGTGGTTCCTATTCGGGTCGGTGGTTTGGTTATAAACACAATTTTATCTTTGCGTCCTTTGCGGGCTTTGTGGTTTAAATTTTGGAGTTGGGGCGGGGAGTACGATTTTCCACTATTGACTTATGAGGTAAAAATTTTATCCTTAATAATACGATCAAACAGGGGGTATATTAATTTTATTCAAGAATTTGGAAAGTTCGAAATTTGAAAAAATCAATCTGGAAGATTTCAAATTAATTATGGAGGTTCTTCCTGTTCCGATAGACATTGTAGATGAGGATCTCAATATTCTTTATATGAATGATGCTTTAAAGGAAAAAGTAGGCAGAAACGCCGTAGGCGAAAAGTGCTTCGAAGTCTATAAAGATAAAAAGGTGCAGTGCGAGTATTGTCCTTTAAAGGGAGAACTCGCGACCGGCGAAAACAAGGTAATCGAAGCAGAGGGTGCCTTTGGCGGCAAAACAGTTAAAATAATGCACAAAGCAATCGAGTTACACGGAAAAAAGTATGTCCTTGAAATTTTCGAAGACATTACAAAATCTATTACAGATGAACTTACAGGATGTTTCAACCGCAGAAAACTGAAAGAAGATCTTAAAGAGGAACTTGAACGCGCCGAACGATATAATAATAATTTATCGGTCCTAATGATAGATATCGACTGGTTTAAAGAATACAATGATTTTCACGGGCATCAAAAAGGAGATAAGCTCCTTGGAAACTTAGTTAAAACTATTTCACAAAACATAAGGTCTTCGGATAAATTATATCGCTACGGAGGAGAAGAATTTGTGGTTTTGCTTCCGGAGACCGATGAGAAAGAAGCAGCGGAAGTCGCGGAAAAAATCCGCCACAAAATAGAAAAAAAGAAATTTAAAGGGGAAGAATTAAGCCAGCCTAATTTAATCGTAAGTGTAAGCCTGGGAATCGCGTCTTATCCTAAAAACGCAAAAAATTCGGGCGAGATTATATTTGCCGCGGATTCCGCCCTATATGAAGCAAAGACTTCAGGAAAAAATACTGTTAAATTCGCTAAAATTAAAACTTGATTATTCCAGCGCTATCCAGTCGGTTTTGACTCTGCTCCACTCCGATATAGTGTGTCCGATATCGATAAAGAATTTTTTAATCTGTTTTTCTTTATAGTCCAATATATCTTCAAGAATGGGAGTCAGAATACTCAGGGCACTGTCTGAAAGCACGGTTCTTTTAGAAATATGACCGAGATAAGGAGAGGAGGAAACAGCTATCGGATATCCGCCGTATGCGTTAACATGCAGCATTACATGTAAGTCGGACGATCCATCTCCTATATAAATTATTCTGTCGCGCGGAATTTTATTCTTTTCTCTCAAGTAATCCAGGTTGGTTACTTTACCCTGCCCAGCGCCGGTTCTTTCGATACTCTGCACATAATCTTTATCATCATAAACAAAAGTGGTTCCGAAAATATGTTCCGGAGGGAGTATTCCCTTCAAAGCTTTTTTTATAATTTCAACCGGACACGCGGAAGCCACGTAACAATAAAATTTATTTTCTCCTATGCCCTTATCCAAAACTTTAAACAATTTAGAGACATCTCTTTTTAACTTTATATTTTTCGCTACCTCACCAAAGAGCTTCTTTGAAACTTTGCCTTTGTAATCAGGGTCCGTTACTATGAGCTGCGCAAGCTCCCCACCCAGCTGAACAATATTTCTATCCCTTACCTTGACAAGCTTCTCCTCAAAAGTTTCCTCGTCGATTCCTATTTTTTCGCTCAAAATAACACCGGAATCATCGAAACTCAAAGTCTTATCAAAATCACATATAAAAAGATACCTTTTCTGCTTTTTGCTCATTTATAAAAATCTCCTTTTAAACATAATACTATAAATAAACAATTACCCTTAAAAAGCAAGTTCTATGTAAAAGATTTTCCCTAATATAAGGAGAACTTTTAACATCATATAAAGAAAAAGCTAAACTAATATTAACCAAAATCAAAATAACCGATTATTAAAACATCTACTCTTAATTATCTATACCAACAACCGGATACTTCTAACCCCAAACCCAAAAACCACTCTAACCTTATCATCCCGGTCAGAGGGATCAAAAACAAATTGCAGCTGTTTTATAAACCTGCTGTCACTTCTACCTAAAAGAATATGGAAACGCCCTCCGGCTTCTTGCGGACTCGAAGGGCCCGTCTCAAAAGGATTAAATTCAAAACGCGGGTCCTGTATCATACCGACACCAAAGGTAAAGCTTTCCCCTTCTTTATAATTTAACCCGGCTAATAGAGTATAATGATAATACGGAATATCCGTACCCGTTATACCGTATGCTCCACAAAGAGACAAATTCAAATACGGCTCCTTTCCGAACGAAAAAAATTCTCGCCTACCAGTTAAGCACATATTAACAAACGGCAAATCGATACCGAAACCCAGGCTTAAATATTCGGCAACACTAAAGCTGCCCTTAAAAGTTAGATTCAACATCGAACTGCATCCAAACATAAGCTCCCCCTCACCTTTTTCCACAGTTCTCGACACTTCAAAAGGCACGGCATAAACCGAGCAAACCAGCGATAAACAAGATAAAAAAATCAGGATTTTAATTTTTAAAAGATTTAAACTATCTTTTACTATATTCATATTTTACTCCTCCTTAACTTTTAATGTTTTAACTTTCGTTTATAACAAAGTACTTTGTTCCATAAAGTATTATAAGCTTTTTCTTGAATTTGTCAAGGGGTGTTTTTTTTGATAATTCAAGATTTAGGGTTTTCAGATATGGTAAGACAATAAATGGAAATATGCGCGGGCTCTGCGAGCCTTCGTGAGGATAAGTGTTTCGAGTTCAGGGTTTCGCGTATCGAGTTCAAAAAGCATAAAATTATTCGTGTAATTTGTTGTTCCTCCTTGCTTTTGGGCTGGGTGACAAAGAAAATAAATATTATCTATTGTTTCTCTATGCTTTCTTTTTTCCTCTGTATTCTCTGTTGTAGAAATTTGGCAGGTGTACGTTAAAATAATTTGGAGTTTCATGATTTTTTTAGCCTCTATTCTTTGTAAGGAAATAATCGCAATGGTTTTAAGGTTTTTGCAAGGGGATAAAATCAACGCCCAATTTCACTCCAGGTGAAACACAAGTAGAGTTGGGGTTTGTCCCCAACAGGTAATTTGCGGGGGATAAACCCCCGCGCTACTAGATCTCTGAGAAGTTTCTCTTGAGTAGAATCTTTCTTGGCTAACGCTAAAATAATATTTTGTGAGTTTTTGAGAAAAAAACCCTGGAAACAAAAAAAGTAACACTCTTGACTTATGTGTGTAAATTTCTTATGATATATATACCAAAACGGGGGTATAATGAATCGCAAAGATGATTCAATTGAAGAAATACTAAAGAGTATCGACCGTAGATTGAATTCAATCGAAGAGTTCCTGAAAGGCTCCGGAGAATTTAAAGGAACTGAAGAAGAGTTTTCCGAAGAGAAGGAAGAAACGGCTTATCTCGTTCCTGAAGAGAAGGAAGCGATTAAAAAAGGACAGAAAACATTTGTCTATGATAAACCCGGTGGATTAGAAGAAAAGAAAGTTACCGCGGTTTCCTCAGGGGACCGCGAAAAATTCTGGATTAATGTTTTACACAAAATAGGAATTTTCGCCCTCATAATTGGCGTGGGATTATTTATCAAATATTCTTTCCCTTACATCGGACTCTGGGGCAGAATAGCTATAGGCCTTCTTATAGGTACTGGATTGCTCTATCTGGGAGAAAGATTGACGACCAGGTACGGACCCTACGCTCTGGGTATTTCAAGCTGCGGAATTGTAATACTATATTTTTCTTTTTACGCGGGTTCCGCCTTCTATGATCTATTTTCTCCTGGTGTAGCATTTATTTTAATGTTTCTTGTTACGGTTCTTGGAGTATTGTTATCACTACGGTATGATTCCAGCGTTATTTCGTTTATTGCCGTTATCGGTGCGTTTCTTACACCTTTTGTTTTCAGAAGCGGTGAACTTACGCCTTTAGCTCTTGTTATTCTTTTTTCTTATCTTGCCCTTATAAACGGGTGGATACTTACGGTAACAAAACTCAAAGAATGGAAAGGACTGAACATCCTCGCTTTCGCTCTGACCGCGATGATGCTTCTTATTATGATTAACCACGCGTCTGAAACCGGTTATCCCTGGGTTTTTCTGGTTTTCTCAACAGTGTTTTTCGCCCTGTTCTTTTATATCCCTCGGAAAGAAAATGCCGAATCATACACCATACTTTTCCTAAATCCATTCCTCTATTATTTTGTTCTATGGTTTATAACGTACAAAATAAATCCTTATATTGCTGGTACTCTGTCACTGGCACTGTCGGCTTTTTATTATTACCAGGGCTCGTTTTCTGAAAAGAGAAAAAATCTGGATTTCGCGTGGGCTTATACAACCCTTGCGGTCTTCTTTCTGACAATAGCAATTCCCATCTTTTTAAAGTCGAGCTGGTCCACCTGCGCGTGGGCAATCGAAGCGACCGCCATTCTTTCTCTTAACAAAAAAGAAAAGGTCTTAAGGATTCTTTCTCTCATCCTGCTTGGCATAGCTGTGTTCAAAATGGTTTTTATAGACTCTTTATTTCTCGAAACTTTACCCTTTCTTCTAAATTCGACTATTACCATAGCGGCTATTTTGCTTAGCTCTCGTTTCTTGCACAGAAAAGAGGAGAGCGAAAACATACAGTTAGCTATTGCTCTTAATATATTGGCAATGTTTCTTGTGTTCTGGTTTACGGTCGCGGGAACGGACAAATTTTTTATGAAATTTACCAACCTTAAAGAAATGAGCTCTCTTGTAATTTCTGTTCTCTGGGGCTTGTACGCGCTTGTTTTATTTGTAACGGGTATTATAAAAGAAAGCTCTCACGCGAAGATCGCAGGATTTATTATGTCTTCTATGACTATAATAAAGGTTTTTTTCTACGATCTATCGTCTCTTGAAACAACCTACAGAATCCTGTCCCTTGTTGTTCTCGGCATTATTCTGCTCACCATTTCCTTTATCTACCAAAAAAAGATCAGAAAGATTGGTGATGATCAGTAAAAAAAACGTTATTTTATTCGCGTTTATCGCCCTTGCGATTAAAGCGAACTTTTCAAAGGCGGATTGGGAGTATCGCAAGAAAATCGCAGTCAGAGATATTGAAGGTATAGCGAGTTTTAAACTCGACGCGGAAGTATACAACAATTCCAAGCATGATTTCTCCGATTTAAGGATTATAAGTAATAAAGGAGAGGAAATCTCTTACGGGTTAAAGGTTCCGGAGAGTAAAAGCGAAAAGGTTTGCTTTGAACCCAAACTGTATAATCGTTCCGATATTACCGATAAACACACAGAATTTTACCTGGATATGGGGGAAGAAAATCATATTATAAACAAACTTCATATTGTAACAGGAAGCAGAAATTTCAGGAGAAAAGCAGAAATCTGGGGAAGCGACGACGGTATAAATTGGTTGAAAATTAGAGGCGACGCTTACATTTTCAGCTTCTACACCGAAGACTATATAACAGCGTTAACCGATGTTAAAATTCCCGACAGCAAACGAAGATTTTATAAAATCATTATATTTAATGAAAGAGAAAGACCTCTGGCAATAAACAGATGCAGGGTTTACTTTGAAAAGGAAATCATAGCTCCATCAGATGAAGTCCCTTTTAAAATTGTATCGAGAGAAGAAAATAAAGAGAAAAAAAGGACGGAGATTATTCTCGATCTCGTTTATAATAATATTCCTGTAAAAGAGCTAACCATAAAATTCTCATCAGATAGATACCACAGGAATGTATGGGTTTTTGGATCGGATAACGCGAATGACTGGCAGCGCATCAATTCCGGAGTTATATACACGTACAACAATAAAAACAAGAATAATATTATAAGTTTACCGGAAACAGGGAACAGATACTTAAAACTACTGATATACAATCAGGACGACCCTCCGCTTAAAATAGAAGATATCTCAATAAAAGCCAGTAGACGATTTATTTATTTTGACGCAAAAGAAGGAAAAGAATATTACCTGTTCTACGGAAATCCTGCCGCGAAGAAACCTATTTATGAATTTGAGAAATTGCTTCCTTTTATGGAATCCGAAAAGAGCATTGTGGCTTACCCGGGTAAAGAACAACTCAATCCTGACTTCAGCAGAGTTAAGCAAGTAATTAAAGAAGATGAAACTTTTTTTATATGGCCAATGGTTGTTTTTGTGGTTATAGCGCTTGGATTTTTAATAGTTAAATCATTAAAGAGGATCAATGAAAAAAGATAAAAAAAATAAAAAGAAACAAAATAAAAAAGTTACCTCCGAAGAAGACATTAATTATAAAAATCTCGAAAAACCTGTTGAAACCGGAAAATTAACTTTGTTTGAGAAGCTAAAACTGATTCGCAATTGCGCAGCACTTTTAATAGCGATTTCGGCTATATTTGTTTTTTTAAAAAACAGTATGGTCGCTTCCGAAGAAATCGATCTTATAATTATACTTTCCTCGATATTATTTACACTGATAGCTTTTCTGCTATTTTTATATCTTATAAAACATCTGCAGGATTTACAAAAAGGGACTGTTGAAATTTTCAAAGGTCGTATAGGAGCAGAAAACGATGATAATATCCTCTACAAATCCCAGATCCCTGTATGTACGATTACTCTGGACTATAGAATACACCACGTGGGATTGAATCATTATCTAAAAATAAAAAAAGGTGACTTTGTAGTCCTGCGAAGAGCCCCGGTTACAAGAGTTATAGTAAATCTTGAAATAAGAAGAAAGAAAGATTAATGCTGGACATATATTTCCGATATAGAAACTTAACAAACCGGTGTTGCCCGAGGTGATATAAAAATTCCATCTTATATGCTCGAGATAAGAACCGCGCTTAAAAGAGATATACCTCTAATAACCGAAATATATAATGACGTCGATTAATAAACAATTGGATGTCCATTTGATGCGGATAATATTTTAAAGGGAGATTTTCGTATGCATGAAGTTTATCTCTACGGCATGGTATCTATGAGCACGGTTTACGTTCTGGATAAGGACTTTGCATTTCCCCGTCCAAACGAATACGCGGAAATCGATAAATCGGTATTTTCTGTGGGGGGCGAAGCTGCCAACTCGGCGATAATGTTGTCAAAGCTGGGTATAAAAACAAAACTCGACGGCAACTGGCTTAATAAAAAACACGCGGTAAAAATACAAAGTCGTTTAAAATCTTTCCACATCGATATTTCGCGTCTAACGATAAAAGAAAATTACGGAACGGAAGAGATCGTTATAACCGACAAAATTTCGCGCACAGTCTTCGGCAACTACGCGACTTTTCACAAAGGAGAAAAACAATGGAATACCCCCAAGGAAAGCGATATTCAAAACGCGATGTTTGTTTCCCTGGATCCTTATCTTAAAAATGAGTCTCTGCTCGCGGCAGAGCTGTGTTTAGATAATCAAAAGCCCTATGTAACTCTCGATTGCAAGTATAACGATTTCCTGGCTCAAAACGCGGAAGCTGTTATAATTTCACATGAACTGCGTGATCAGGCTTACAGCGGTAAAAATATGACCGATATTTTTACTAATTACCAGAAACGCTGTAAGGGATTAATAATATTCACTTTCGGAAGTGACGAATTATGGTACGGGCGCAAAGAAGAAAAGATAAAAAAATTTAAACCTTATAAAATTAAACCGGTGGATACGACAGGAGCGGGCGACTCATTTCGCGCCGGCGTAATTTATGGTTTAATGAAATCATGGGACGACAGATCGATCGTGGATTTTGCCTCGGCAGTTTCCGCGTGTGTTTGTCTCACGTCTCCGCATACTCTAAACGCTCCCGGATTAGACGGTATAATTAAATTCATGGAAGAAAACAAGTAGGGAATATGCCAGAGCAATGTTTATCTTCACTTAAAAGGAGTTAATGTTTCGTTCATGAACAATAAAAATCTCTGGAACTCAGTATTGCTATTAGCCGTTATAACTGTCTTTTATAACATTATCGAAGGATTTGTTTCTGTTTTTTTTGGTGTCACAGACGAAACTTTAGCATTGTTTGGATTCGGTATAGATTCGGTTATCGAGGTATTATCAGGACTTGGTATCTGGCACATGGTCATTCGAATAAGGAATAACAAAGGTGAAAATATCGGCGATTTTCAAAAAACGGCTTTAAAGATAACCGGAATATCTTTTTATATTTTGACAATAAGCTTAATACTAACTGTTGCTTATAATATTTACACGGAACACAAACCCCAAACCACTTTTTGGGGAATAATCGTATCATCGATATCGATAATAACTATGATTGTTCTAACTTCTCTGAAATTAAATGTCGGAAAAAGGTTGCGTTCCGATGCGGTTATAGCTGACGCCAACAACACCAAAACTTGCGTTTATTTGTCTATATTACTTCTTGCTTCGAGTCTTTTGTATGAAATATTTAAAATTGGTTATATAGATTCTATCGGCGCTCTGGGGATCGCGTTTTACGCGTTTAAAGAAGGTAGAGCGGCGATGGGAAAAACTAAAGTAATACTATCACAAGACAGACTATGATTAGAAGAGACTATTTGATGAGACTTATAGAACAGTTTGCCGAAGCTATAAGTAAAATCTTAAAACTAAAGAAGGAAAAAAATTACAAAAAAGCACTATCGGCTATAGACAAAACATACAACGAACTCTTCGGTTTTAATTCTTTATTCATAAATTCTTATGGCACAGAGGATTTAATATCGATCGTTTCAACAGATGGAGTTCCGGATATAAATAAATGTATAATAATCGCCATTTTACTAAAAGAAGAAGGAGAAGTTTACGAAGCGCAAAAACAGAAAGATATAAGCCGCATGAGATACTTGAAATCCCTCGATATTTTCCTCAGGGGGTTTCTTTCCGAAAGTGAAATAAAAATGGATGCAGATTTTTATGATTTAGAAAAGGTTGTAGAAAAATCGGGAGAAGGAAATCTTTCCTCCGATGTCAAAAAGAGACTTTATGAATACTATGAAAAGATCGATAAAAATAAATAAACACGTTATTACGGTATTTTGTATTTTACTAATTGCCGCTGTAGACGTGATTACCAGGCGCAACGCGCAGGTTTATTTCGACCCCGATAAGACATTATGGGTTATCAGGGGCGTATTGGGACTTACGTACAGAATAAATTACGGCGGACTACTGGGCTTCGGAAGTGACTGGAGATTCTTCCGGATTTCCGCTTTACTGTTAAGTTTTGTATTGTTGTTTTTAGCTTTTCTTTATTATGCAAAATTGCACCGATACTTAACTTTATCTTTGAGAAGTTTTTTTATATTGACTGTCGCTTCTATTCTCGGAGGTTTGCCGGATCGTATTTTTCCGGGTTATACCAGGGACTGGATCGACTGGTTCGGACCGGGTATTGCCAATATAGCCGATTACTGCGGTTTTGCGGCTTTCTTTCTTTTAATCATTGGGCTTATCCTTCATCCGGAAATAACCCGGGAAAAATTCATAAAATTTAATTCTTCTTCCCTTAAAAAACAGCTTGGACTCCATTTATTTCAAAAGGGTAATAATAAAGAGACTTAAAAAATTTTTTGAATAAAAAGACCTTTTATTTATATATATAACAAAAGGAGGTAAATTTATGAACAAAAAAACCAAGATAATTATTCTGCTATTAGTGCTTTTATCTTTTGCCGTAAGCTTTTATTTTTACCCGCAAATACCGGATAAAATGGCTGCGCATTGGAACGCGAAAGGAGAGGTTGACGGTTATATGTCTAAATTCTGGGGAGCATTTCTGTTTCCTTTCATTCTGTCTGGATTGACATTGTTTTTTATTATTATTCCAATGATAGACCCGTTGAAAGACAACATCAAAAAATTCAGAAAGTTTTATGACGGATTTATCGTCTTCTTTTTGATATTTATGCTGTCTGTGCACTTGTTTATACTTCTCTGGAACACAGGAATAAAGATAAGCCCAAATGTTATTATGCCTGCAGGAACAGGTCTTTTGTTTTTTTACATTGGGATTCTCTGTGAAAACGCGAAAAGAAACTACTTTATAGGAATCAGAACCCCCTGGACATTAAGCAGTGATAGAGTTTGGGACAAAACACATAAAATCGGCGGAAAACTATTTAAGATTGCGGGAGTTATCGCTCTTATGGGTATATTTTTCCGGGAGTACGCAGTGTTTTTTATTCTTGTTCCGGCGCTGTCAGTAACCGTTTACTCAATTATTTTTTCGTATTTTGAATATAAAAAGGGGAAAAAGAATATTGATTCATAAAGAAATTAAAAAAGATATCGATTTCCTCAAGAATCATACATTGCAGCCTTTTTGGTGGAAAATAGCCAAGGTTTTTATTCTTATTACGGGAACAATCACAATATGGAAAATTTTCGGCTTATTAAAAACCATTATATGGTTTTTAATTATCTTAGTATTGGCATCCGTAGTTCATCTGATTTATAGAATTAAAACAAATACTTACACAAAATCCTGGATGGACTTTAAAGTAAAAGAGACTAACGGCGAACAAACCTATCAACGTATTGGTTTACTCTATTACTCGTTGGTGATAACCATATTCTTTATAGCTACACTTACGGTCTTTCTATTAAAATAAACCACTCTCACTGATCCCAATCATCCGTCCTGAATGAAGAAGCGGGAAGACCTTCTTTATTGAAGAGGCTTGCCTCTGAGGCATTTTTAAAAGCGTATCTGACCGCGATCGGGTCATAAGCTTGCTTACTGTAAACTCTGACAATATTTCCGTCGATATAGGCTTCCGCGTCCACGAATAAGCTGTCCTCACCCGCAACCTGGAATCCGGTTAGTTCTCCGTTTTTAGCGACAAGACCGCTGCCAATGTGGTCGAAGTACAATGTTATTCTGCTTCCCTGTTTAACCATATCTTTATATATGGGACCGGAATATACGATGTCTTTTTTTCCGTAATCCTTAGCAAGAGCCCACAGAGAAAGTCGCTTCCCGACATCCTGCTTGTTCGCAGGATGAATGTTTTCGGCATTTCCTATATCCAGAGTTACAGCCATTCCGGTATTGGGAACAGACAGCATCGTTTCCATCTGGGCTTCACGCAGTTTAGCGGAAACCGGATCCTCAGGATCATCGTATCTATAAGGGGCTATCTGAACGAAGTAAAACGGAAATTTCCCTAGCTTCCACGCGGATCTCCAGCTTTCCATCATTATCGGGAAAAGTTTTTGGTATTGTTCGTGTCTGCCGACATTGGATTCTCCCTGATACCATATGGCTCCCTTTATTCCGTAAGGAACGATAGGAGCAATCATGGCGTTGTATAAAACCGTGGGCGTGTAATGGTCGATTCCTTTGAAAGCGGGTTTTGTTGTATAAAAATTATTTTCTTCTACACCAAAAACGTAGAATTTGCCGTTTCTATACTGTGCCACGGGAAGATATTTCCAGGCACCTGCCAATTTGATAGATTTTGCCTTTTTTTCATTTGCCCGGTAGATTCTCATCTGTCCTTTATCTCCGTAAATACCTCCTCCGCCCTGCAGATCTACCACTCTTACCGCTATTACATTTTTACCTTCTTTAACAAGCTCGGAAGCAATTTTATATTTACGATTGGTTTCCCAGAAGCCCATACTCTCATAACCACCGACCCTGGTACCGTTAAAATAGGTTATATCTATGTCGTCGATCGGACCGAGTTCGAGTATTAAATCGTCGTTCTTCCATCCGGCGGGAATATCTATTTCTTTCCTGAACCATACCACTCCGTCAAAAATCCCCGGTTCTTTGCTCTCCCACAGGGTTGGCAGATTCATTTCTTCCCACGCGGAATCGTCAAAATTCAAAAGATGACAATTCGTATCGCCGAAAGATACTCCTTTCCCCGCGAGTTCGTCATCGCTTTTGGGAACAATCACGGGATGAGAAGACAACCATTTATTATATTTTTCGTCGAGCGAAACGAGCTTGTCGATATTAGCAGCGAAGTCCTTATAATCATCGACTCTGCCGATATAATTGGGTTTTACCCATGATTCGGCGGGAGTCCCCCCCCAGCTTGAATGGATTAGACCGATAGGAATTCCAAGTTCCTTACGCAGTTCTCTGCCGAAGAAATAGGCTGTCGCGCTAAAATTTTTCACCGTTTCCGGAGTACAAACTTCCCACGATCCCTTACAATCCTCCTCGGGCTCCACAGAAACCGCCTTCGATACGGTAAACATGCGAATTTTCGGGTAGTCGGCATTTTTTATTTCCTCCGCGGAATTTTTAATTGTATCTTTAGGCGGCCAGCCCATAAGCGGCATTTCCATATTAGATTGCCCCGAACATATCCATACTTCTCCCAACAACACATTTTTGAAAATTATAGTTGTATCATTTCCCTTTATTTTGATTTCGTAGGAACCGCCTGCCTTGGGCGTTTTGATTTTCGCAGTCCAATCGCCGCCGGAGTTTGCTTTAGTGGTGGCTTTCTCTCCCCATGATGCAATTATTTCTATATTTTCGCCGGCAGCCGCTCTGCCCCATATCGGATTTTCAGTTTTCTGCTGCATTACCATATTATCTCCGAAAATAGCCGGAAGTTCGAGCGCT
Organism: uncultured bacterium; assembly: GCA_964631335.1. Lineage (GTDB taxonomy): Bacteria > Hydrothermota > UBA3072 > UBA3072 > UBA3072 > JAFGHJ01. Next base: position 760 of record CAZVXD010000047.1, on the reverse strand, counting down.
TTTGATTCAAAGACAGCGATACCAAACAATAAAAAAGAAATCAACAATAAAAATTTTTCCGTCATTTTGTTCCCCCTGTATAATTTTGATTATGAATGTTTTAAAAAATAAATATATGCAATTTTCCTAAATTTTCAAGCGGGTAATTTTACCCCCTACCTCACCATTTTTTACCACAGAGAACACAAAGAAGAAATAGTATATGGGTATATGGGTATATGGGTATATGAGTAGATGAGTAAAGGAGGTAAAAAAATCAACCCATTCACCCATACACTCATCATCTCATCAACTTTAAGTTCAAACAACAAATCACACCCCGATACAGCCATACTTCCCTATGGAATTTACCCAATGGAATAGAAGCTCTCCCAGGGTGTTCACCTATTCCACAGGGCAGGCAAATAGCCCAAATGTTTTTTTCTAACCATTCAACAAATTAATGACGCAACTTAATTTTTAAAGAATCTAATTACGAAAACTTAAATTAATTTTCTTGGCGTCTTTGTGACTTAGTGGCGAGCTCGTTATTTTTACCGCAAATAAAACCCCAGAGAAACAGAAAAAGTTTTAAGCCAGTTATCCGTGTACTTATTCTCGTCTTCTTCGGTCCCGCTTGCCCCCCCACCTAAATATCGAACATTTAAAAATGTGTTTAAATAATCCGTTAAACGGAAACCAAACCTTAAGGAAGCATCTAAGATAGCGCCCTCAAAATCGTTCTCGGAACCGGTTATGTATCGTCCCGAAGCGTAAAAAC
>CAZVXD010000046.1:0-14515 GCA_964631335.1 uncultured bacterium | reverse complement strand
CGTAAGAATTTTGGCGTTTACTATGATGTTTTTTGGTTTACCTCAGTTTAAGTTTATTCTTTAGTAATCCACCGGAACCATTTTTTTGATTTCCCACATATTCCATGCTCCGCAGCCCGGGCAGGAATCCATTTCGACATTGCTCAGGTTTTCGCATTTCTCGCAAATCGAGTATATATTGTCTACAGGACAGGCGCGGCAGCTCGCGACTCTTACTTCTCCCGGAGCGTAAAAATCCAGACTTACCTCGTAATCCTTACCACAACTGCTACATCTTACCATATTTCTCTCCCTTAATTTATTTATTTTTCTATATAAATTATCCCGTCCTGTTCACCACACCATTTATCTTTTTCTTTCATACCCTTTGTCATCATTATTGATCTTTTGATTTCGGGATTGTCTTTTGCCGGGATATAAAACGCGTCAAAAATACCTATTTGTTCCGCGTCGTGTTCATCTTTTGCTCTGTATATTTTGCCAAATGAACTTCCTGCATAATAATCCTCTTTCCCGGTTCCTCTGGTCATAATTAGTCCCGCGCCTTCCGGAGTGACGCGAGCTTTTATTTCCGAAAAGCCTGCTATTTGAAGAGAAGTGTCTTTCATTATATAAAATTTGCCATAATGTTCATCCAAGCCGAGCCAGTACGCCTTCTCGCCAACACCTTTGTACATAATAAATTTCTGCCCTCCGTCCGGACCCATATAAACTTTTTTGCTTGCCCCGGAAACCAGAATAAAGCTGTCGGGCTTTACTTCCTCCCAAATATTGCCGTCAAAATCTTTTGCGGTAACAGGACTCTTTTCTAATTTAATTATATCAACATATTCGATTCTGTTTTCACAGATTTTTTTAGCGGATTCAAAGGAAATTAGCATTTGAACACCCCGGGGACCCAGAACGATCGGGCAGGCGATTTCTTCACTTTTTTCGCACTGAATTACAAACAGACCGATAATAAGTAAAAAAAACAAAATTTTTTTTTCATTATTTTCTCCTTTTCCGTACAGTTTAAAATATATTTTACTTAGATCCTGCAAAATGTCAATATTGATAATGATGGTGTTTTTAATATTTAAAATCTTAGCATTTCTCTTTCCTGTTGAAATAAAAATAGAGTTGGAGTTTATTAACCGAGTTATCTCAAGTGTTCCTTTTTAATTCAAGTTAAAATATTATTTTAAAGCATCTTAATAAAGAAACCAGAAAATTCCAGGAATAGCATGAACCGGGTTAATTTGTAATTGTTCCAAATTTGAACCCTTGACAAAATTGTATTTTTTGTTATTATAAAGGAACAAAAAAGGAGGTAATATGGCAGAGCGTGAATTAAATATGCCTTTACTCGGGGATCCTTTTCCCGAGATAAATGTTCAAACTACTCATGGGAAGATGAGTGTTCCCGGGGATTTAAAGGGGAAATGGTTTGTTTTGTTCAGTCATCCCGCGGATTTTACGCCGGTTTGTACCACCGAATTTGTCGCTTTTCAGAAAAGATTCAAGGAATTCAAAAAATTGGATTGCGCATTAATTGGCATGTCTGTGGATCAGGTTTTTTCTCACATGAAGTGGGTGGAGTGGATCAAGGAAGAGCTGGATATAAAAATCGAATTTCCTATAATAGCGGCTAACGACGCGATTGCTTTGAAATTAGGGATGCTCCATCCCGGAAAGGGTACTAATACCGTGAGGGCGGTTTTTATTGTAGACCCAAAGGGAATTGTTCGTCTGATAATGTATTATCCGCAGGAAGTGGGAAGAAATATGGATGAAGTGGTAAGGGCTGTTAAAGCCTTGCAGATCTCTGATAAGCAGGGTGCCGTTCCCGCCGGATGGCCGGAAAATGAATTGATAAAGGATAGGATTATAGTCTCACCGGCGAAAGACGAAAAAACCATTAAAGAAAGATTGAGCGATAAAAAACTGCAGTGTTTTGATTGGTGGTTCTGCCACAAGCCGTTAAAACGTTAAAATAATAGTAATATCCCCCTCAGTTCTTATTTAATTGTAGAGGCTGCGTAGAATTTAAAAATTAAGATTTTGCGCAGCTTCTGCCAATATAGTAAAGGTAGTTTTTTGTTTTCTTTTAATCAAAAATTTTTAATCGTTTTTTATAACAATCCTTACATATTCTATATGTGAGGGAGGCAGCTCGCGGCATTCTGCTGAGGCTGTGCCAAAATTAGCAATTTCGCTCGTAGGGCACGGCTTCAGCCGTGCTAAGATACTGGTAATCAGTTATTTTTCAAACCTAAAGGTTTCGCCCTACACAATAATCCAGTTTAGTGCTATTTGCGTAATTTGTTGTTTCTTATTTTTTATCTGCGTCCTTTGTGAGTTTTGTGTGAACTATAGTTTCGGTTTAAAAAAACAGCTACGTTTTCTGCATGTTCTACATGTGGGAAATAGGTTTTAGGGCTTGGGTTTTAGTAAAAAATTTAGAATTAAACATTTAAAATTTGAAATTAACATAGTGTCTTAGTGCCTTTGTGGTTAGATTATTGTTTCTTGACATAAAAGGCAGAAGATATAGTATATTTAGTAAACCTAAATCAGGAGATTGAAATGGAAAAAATCGAGGGGAAATATGCTCTTGTTACAGGGGCATCCAGCGGAATAGGGCGAGAAATAAGTAAAATATTAGCCGAAAAAGGGTGTAATTTAGTTGTAGTCGCGCGTCGTAAGGAGAAACTTGAAGAGCTGAAAATGAAAATTAGGAAAAACTATAATGAAATAGAAATCAGGGTTATTGCAGTGGATTTATCTTTAAGGGAAGCTCCCGAAAACCTATATAATAAAACAAAAGAATTGGGAATAAACATCGATATACTAGTTAATAATGCCGGTTACGGAATTCACGATTACTTTGCGGACATACCGTGGAAAGAGGAAGAGGCTATGCTGGATTTGTTGATTGCGAATGTCGTGCATTTAACCAGGTTATTTTTAAAAGATATGCTTGAAAGGAACTCCGGTTATATTTTACAGGTTAGTTCGATTGGCGCGTTTCAGCCGACACCTTCTTATACTACCTACGCGGCAGCGAAAAGCTTTGTGTTTAATTTCGGAATTGCTTTGAATTATGAGCTCAGAGAGACTAAGGTAAGATGCTGTGTCCTTTGTCCGGGAGTTACAGTTACAGGTTTTCAACAAGCCGCTGGTCATACTAACCAAACTTTTTTTTCGAGATTGACGAAAACGACCAGTCGAAAAGTGGCGGAGCTTGGGATAAAAGGTATGCTTAAAGGAAAAGATTTTGTGGTGCCGGGTTTGATGAATTCGATAAATTCAAAACTCATGAGCATCTTGCCGAGAAAATTGGCGACAAAGATAGCCTTCTGGGCAATGGGTGCTCCGAAATGATTTTTTCGAAAAGATTGTTTCTCTGATGGATGATAAACTAAGAAAAAGAATCGAAAAAGTAGTAAAAGAGAAAATATCTCTGGTTCCCTATCGACCGATATGGGGGAAAATGTTTAAGGAAGAATCTGAATTCCTGCTTAAAAAATTACCTAAAAGTATAATAAAGAGAATAGAACATTTCGGAAGTACAGCTGTTCCGGGCCTTTACGCAAAACCTGTTATCGATATTCTGGTGGAAGTTACGAGCCTGGGAAAAACAAAGGAAGAAATCGTGCCTATTCTAAAAGGCGAAGGGTACGAATATTTTTGGAGACCGGCTTTCGGAGATAATGGGCCGCCGTATTATGCCTGGTTTATTAAGCGTGATTCGAAAGGCAAACGCACACATCATCTACACATGGTCGAAAAAGATTCGGAATTATGGGACAGAATTTATTTCAGAGATTACTTAAAAGAATTTCCCCAGACAGCTGAGCGTTACAACAAATTAAAAATAGAATTATTTAAGAAGTACTCAAAAGATAGGGTGAAATACACGGAAGGAAAAAGCGAATTTGTTATAAAAACCACTAAAAAGGCAAAAAAATACTATGAAGCTAAAACTCAACCTTAAAAATAACAGGAGATAAACATGGAAAAGAAAACATTAATAATCTGCAAATCCATACATAACGGCAACACTATGAAATTGGCTAAAAGTATGGCTGAAGAAATAAACGCAAAAATCATAGACCCGTCGAATTTTAACGAAGATATGATTTCGGATTACGATTTAATAGGTTTCGGATCGGGAATCTATGGCGGACAACATGAAGAAAGTTTACTCGGTTTAGCCGACATATTGGAAAAACAGAATAATAAAAAAGCTTTTATCTTTTCCACTTCTATGATCAGGATGTCGGTCATGCATAAGGCGCTCAGGGATAAATTGCTTGAGAAGGAATTCGATATTATAGGAGAATTCTTCTGCAAGGGGTTTACAAATTATAGTTTTTTTAAACTTATTTTTGGAGGCATTAACAAAGGAAGACCAAATAAGAAAGATTTGCAGAATGCCAGAGCTTTCGCAAAAAAACTGCAGGAGAAAATCTGACAGCTGACTTAGAAAAAAGGATTCAAACAGCTAATTTTTTTACTAATTAACCAGTATACCACTCAACTACTCGACTGATTCAAATCTAATTGTAATTAGATTTGAATTCTTACTGTTTCGACGGATAAGCCCCTACAAATGCGGCGTCTTCCTCTGCCATTCCGAGAAGTCTCTTAATATCGTCAGGCAATTCGGCTGCAAACTCTGAACCCTCAAATTCGCTGATTAATTCGAATTTTTTTAGTCTCCAGCTCTTGAATAACGGGCCGTCATAGTCGGTGAAATATTTGCTGTTAATTGCAAAATTCTTATGCAGTTTATTTAATTCGGACAAAGAATTAAATTCATCCATACACTCTTTATTCTTAAAAGGACTCCATAACATCAATAAATCCGTTTTGCTGCCGGGTCTTCTAATGTATACATTATTATCCATTCTATCTAATTGTGGTTTTTTAAGTCTATTGCAGAGAGAAGCCGTTTGGAAAGTAGCAACAAGAGGTCTGTCGTAATTTTCATCGACCGCTAAAAGGTTATTAATAAAAACATGACCGTATCTCTCATCTACATCCGGGCCTGTACTCGGGTGCCATCCGAAATGGTCTCCTTCCGCGCTTCTCGGAGTTCTGCCTATTGTGACAGTACTGTTTACCAGCGTATTATTATATATTTCGACATCCGAAGCGTTGATAACATAAATACCCTGATCGCAATCAACAAAAACATTCCCGGCGCAGATACAACCTCTTGATATTTCGAAGAAAAAACCGTTATCACTTGGCCAGAATCTTTCTTTCGAGAATTTCCTGTCTCTGCTGCCTACATTCTGAACCCAGTTATCGACAAAAACACCATCTACATTTCCGACGTCATACCAGATACCGTTTGAATAGGGGAGATCGATTACGAGATTGTCCCGGCAGGTAACACGGTAGGATTGATTGAAAATTTTCACGGCGGAAGGGTAATATCCTGTGATTCTCTCTATATTATTCTTTGTAAAGATATTTTTCTCTAACAGGACATCGTTTGAAGCCTCGATGTAAATGCCTTCCGTGCTGGTGTTGCTGATCTTGCAGTGACGCATTACCAGACTATCTCCCCTTAGTCTTGCCGCCACTCTGGAGCAGTCAGAAATTTCGCAGTGTTCTAATCTCGTTCCTGTTACATCCTTTCCGTGTTTTGATTCATGGGATAACCCCTGGGGATAGGTTCCTTCCACAAAAATCGCTCTCCTGGCATACTGGGTAAAAGTGATTCCGCGAATAACCGGTCCTTTCCCATCTGAAATCTTCCCGTGGACTTTTCCGGTTGTTCTGTAGATGCAGCCTTCGAAAGCTGTTATTTCAATTAAATGATTTTTCGGGTTTGTTCCTATGTAAATTTCTTTTGTGGCGTAATCAATAAAATAAGAATTTTCGTCTACCTCTCCCCTCCAGCCGGCCGACTGTAAAAATCTTCCGTCGATAAAGACCATATCGTTATTGAAGCGATGTAGAGGTGTTTTTCTTCCATGCCAGTCGACCCACCACCAATTATCGGGCCCAGCGGGAAATAAACGAGTCCAGGACGTTTTCCATAAACCGTTTTGTAGGTCCTGCCATTCGGTTGCCACATATGTTCCCTTTAAAACAGGTTTTTCGTCTTTATAGGGTTGGATGGTTATTCCTTGATTCAATACAAGTTCTCCTGTTCGGTAAGTGCCGCCCCGTAATACTATCGCGTCGCCTGTTATAACCTTTTCTATCGCTTTTTCAATTGTAATCGGTTTGTCCGGGGTTTCCCCGTTATTCTCGGCTTTGCCGTCCGGCGCTGCATAGTAAATTTTACCGGTGGTTTCCGGTAAGTCGTAGTTTTGTCTTATAGGACCGTAGGGTCCACCGGAAGGTGCCGCTTTTAGAGAAAGCGAAGTAAGAATTACAGGAAAAATGATTATACCTATGATAAAAAATTTGTGCGATTTTGCTATTTGTTTTTTAAATCGGTTTATGATTTTTTTCATTATCAACTCCTTTTATTTAATTTTTTGATGAACATAAAATTATCTATTTTTTAATAACAATAGTTGATTATATATCGATTGTCAAGCAGTTTTTTACGGTTAAGAAACGACAAAAAAATCATATTTTTTATTTCGGCGGAAAAGCTCCCAGGAATGGTGTATTTTCATCAGGTAGATCGAGAATGTTTTTTATATTATCCGGAAGTCTGATTGCCGCTTCCGAACCGGCAAACTTCTCCGATAACTCAAAATTGCCGAGCATCCAACTTTTAAATAAAGGCCCATCATAATTTACTAGATCTTTGCTATTGCCTGAAAATTCCGGGTGTATTTTGTGTAAATCCGATAATCTCTCGATAATTCTATGGCAATCTTCAGTTTCTGCCGGACTCCAGAGTATAAAAGGTTGAGATTTGTTGCCCGGAGTTCTAACATATACATTATGGTCTAAAGCATTCAGTTGTGGTTCTGGAAGCCTTTTGCAGAGATCAGGGGTCTGAAAAGTGATCAGAAGCGATTCGTAGTAATTTTTATCGACCGCGAGCAGATTATTGACAAACACGTGTTCGTATCTCTCATCCACATCCGGGCCTGTGCTGGGGTGCCATCCAAAATGATCTCCTTCCGCGCTTCTTGGGGTTCTACCAATCATTACAGGGCTGTTTACGATTGTATTATTGTATATTTTAACCCCTGAGCTGTTTAAAACGTAAATGCCATGTTTACAATTAACGAAAAGGTTTCCAGCACAAATCCCCCCTTTTGATATTTCGAAGAAAAACCCGTTTTCTCCCATCCAGAAAGGTTTCTCCGAAAATCCATCTTCCATAATACCTACATCCTGAACCCAATTATCTGCAAAAACACCGTCCGCGTTACCCACATCATACCAGATACCGTTTGAATAAGGTAGGTCTATAACAAGGTTGTCACGGCAGGTAACACGATTAGATTGATTGAAAATCTTAACGGCAGCCGGGAAGTATCCGTCGATTCTTTCTATATTATTCTTTGTGAAGATATTTTTTTCCAGAAGAACATCGTTAGATGCTTCGATGTAAATGCCTTCCGTGCTGGTGTTACTGATTTTGCAGTGACGCAACACCAGGCTGTCTCCTCTGAGTCTGGCAGCTACCCTGGAACAGTTAGAAATTTCACAGTGTTCTAAAGTCGTTCTTATTACTTCTTTCCCATATTCGGGTTCGTCTGTTGGCCCTTCCGGAAATGTCCCATCCACAAAAATCGCCCGTTTAGCGTACTGAGTGAAAATGATTCCGCGAATAACCGGTCCCTTCCCGTCTGAATTTTTTCCGTGTGCTTTTCCGGTTGTTCTCAAAATAGCTCCTTCAAAAGCTGTAATTTCAAGTAGGCGGTCTGTTGGGTCGGTACCTATGTAAACTTCTTTTCTTTCATAATCTATAAAGTAAGAATTTTCATCAACCTCACCTCTCCATCCCGAAGATTGCAGAAATTTGCCCTCCACAAACACCATGTCGTTGTTAAAACGATGTAGGGGGGTTGTTTTTCCGTGCCAGTCACGCCACCACCAATCGAGAGGATCGGCGGGAAATAAGCGCGTCCAGGAAGTTTTCCATAAACCGTTTTGCAGGTCCTGCCATTCGGTTGCCACATATGTTCCCTTTAAAACAGGTTTTTCGTCTTTATAGGGTTGGATGGTTATTCCTTGATTCAATACAAGTTCTCCTGTTCGGTAAGTGCCGCCCCGTAATACTATCGCGTCGCCTGTTATAACCTTTTCTATCGCTTTCTCAATTGTAGTCGGTTTGTCCGGGACCTCTCCGCTATTCTCGGCTTTGCCGTCCGGCGCCGCGTAGTAAATTTTGCCGGTAATTTCCGGTAAGTCGTAGCTTTGTCTTATAGGACCGTAGGGTCCTCCTGAAGGCGCCGCTTTTAGAGGAAAAGAAATAAAGGAAAAAACTAAGAAAAAAACAAAACATATAATGCGTTTAACTTTTTTATTTAAACTTGTCTGAAATTTATTTTCTGACATTATTCACCCCTTTTTTTGAAAATAACTTTAATTCCAGCGCTTGTCAACTATTTTTTAAATTTTAAACAGCAAACCCCCAAAAACCAAAACCCGTTTTATTATACTCCTATTACAGCCAACCAAAAATCACCCCTTGACAAATAAGACAATAAGGATATATTATTAGTAGTTCTACTAATTCGATAGAACTAATAGAATTAAATTGGAGGGTAAAATGGCTGAAATAAAAATTGATTGTATAAATAAAACGTGTCCGGTTCCTCTGGTGGAAACCAGGAAAGCTTTGCGAAAAGCGTTAAAAGGGGATGTTGTAGAGGTAAGGGGAACGCATCGATCTTCGAAGAAAGAAATACCCATGGCTGTAAAATCTATGGGTTTGGAGCTTTTAAGTGTCGAGGAAGAAGGTAATGTGTGGTCTATAAGGATTCGTAAATAGGAGGATGAAATGAATAAAAAAGCGACTTTAATCGTTCACAGCGGAGATTTAGATAAAGTTATGAGCGCTTTTGTTATAGGTTTGGGTGCTCTTTCCATGGGAATGGAAGTTTCTATATATTTTACTTTTTGGGGTCTGGAACGTCTTAAAAAAGAGATGTTGGATAAAGCCCCGCTTTCGAGGAAGGGCATGTTTGGGTTAGGCAGATGGATGATAAGGCGGAAAATGAAGCAGGCTGGTGTTGCTTCACTTGATAAAATGCTTTCCGATTTCGTCGAGCTCGGCGGAAAAATCCTTGCCTGTGATATGACTATGGAAATAATGGGAGTAAATAAAGAAGCTTTGAGAGACGATGTGATAAGTGATTATTGCGGAGTCGGTACGTATATAAAAGAAGCTATGGAATCCGATATAACCCTATTTATTTAGAGGTGATGTTTTATGGAAAAGGAAACAATTTATTTCGATAATGCGGCATCCACGAGAATGGATGAGAGAGTTCTTTCGGCAATGAAACCCTATTTGTTCGATGTTTATGCTGTGGCGACTTCCGAATTCGGTTATTCTCTGGGAATAGAGGCGAGAGAAGCCCTCGATGATGCGAGAGAAAATATTCTTTCTGCTCTGGGTAACCCCGCCGGAAAGTTGATATTTACTTCAGGGAGTACGGAATCGAGTAATATCGCTATAAAGGGTGTGGTCAAAAAACTTTCGGGAAAGAAGGGTAATCATGTCATTGTGTCTAAAATAGAAGACTTCCCCGTGCTAAATAGCGCCAAATCTCTGGAACGGGAAGGGTTTAAAGTTACCTATCTGGATGTGGATAAATACGGATTGGTCGATATGGACCAGTTCAAAGATTCGATTAGCAAAGAAACAATATTGGTTTCGATTCAGCACGCTAATCAGGAGATTGGAACGATTCAGGATATAAAAACTATAGGTGAAATATGCAGGAAAAATAATATTGTATTTCACTCCGATGCCACTCATTCTTTTATGAGGGTTCCAATGGATTTAAGCAAATTGGGTGTCGATTTGCTTACAATATCCGCGCATACAATTCACGGACCAAAAGGTATCGGAGCCCTTTTCTTGAGAGAAGGGGTTTCTATTGCTAAGTGGATAGACGGAGGATTTCAGGAGTTCGATTTGCGGGCTGGTGTCGAGAATATCCCCGGAGCGGTAGGTTTTGCCAAAGCAGTCGAGCTGGTAACCGAAGAAGAAAATGAAAGACTTGGAAATTTGCGAGACTATCTCATAGAAAAAGTTCAGAATGAAATACCCTATGTTACTCCGAACGGCCATCCGGAAAAAAGAGTTCCGCATAACGCCAATATAACTTTTCATTATGTGGAAGGAGAATCCATTACACTTCATCTTGACATGAAGGGGTTTTCGGTTAGCACAGGTTCCGCCTGTTTCAGCAAATCTCTTGAAGCGAGTCATGTGATTTTGGGTATCGGCGGAGATCACGAAAGAGCTCACGGTTCTGTTCGGTTTACTTTAGGAAGATTCAATAAAAAGGAAGACGTAGACGGAATAGTAAAGGCTCTTAAGGAAATAGTAAGCCAATTAAGAGCGATTAGCCCTCTCAAAGGAGAGAAAGTGAGGTAAAGATGAATTTTCCATATAACGAAAAAGTCCTTGAGCATTTCAAAAATCCCAGGAATGTCGGAAGCATAGAAGACCCCGACGGGAAATCTACGGAAGGCAGTCCCGCCTGCGGAGATATGGTTTCGGTTTATATTAAGGTAGAAGAAGATGCAAAGAGGATTAAGGACATCAAATTCGAATCCTATGGTTGCGCTTCAAACATAGCCACCGGTTCCATAATAACTGAACTGGCAAAGGGGAAAACCCTGGATGAAGCTAAAAATATAAGCTGGCAAGAAGCTTCGGATGCGCTGGGCGGATTGCCTAAAATTAAAACTCACTGTTCCGTGCTTGCTGTGGATGGTCTTCGGGCGGCTATCCGGAATTATGAGGAAAAACACGGTCTTATCAAAGAAAGAATTTCTACTACAAAAGAAATAGTATTGAAGAGGCTGAGACATGTCATGAATCCCCTTGCCGGTTTGGATCTTGTCAGAACTAATTTGATAACAGGAATTAAGGTGGAAAACGGAATCGTAGAGGTAACGGTGGATCTTCCCGAAGGACACCAATTTGCCAATAATATCAGGGAAGAGATAATGGAAAAGATCGAAAGTTTATGGGATATAAACAAAGTTATTGTTAATTTTAATGGTTGAAAAACAAAAAAGGAGTCGAAAATGATAAAAGAAAAACAAACAAAAAAAATCAAGAAAAAAGTTGAAGAGGCTATAAAAGATATCAGACCATCTTTGCGGGCGGACGGAGGCGATGTCGAACTGGTTGAAATCACAGATGATGGAGTGGTTAAGGTAAGACTTATAGGGGCTTGCTCCGGATGTATGATGTCTCAGATAACTTTGAAAGCGGGTATAGAAAGTTATCTGAAGAAAAAAGTTTCTGAAGTTAAAGAAGTGGTCGCCGTAGCTTAACGGAATTGATAATGAGAATCGAAAGAAAAAAAAGGAGAGATTTGCGGGATGAAATTTTCGACTAAAACAAGGTACGGAATGAGAACCATGATAGAGCTGGCTAATTGTTATAAGGAGAAACCGCTCTTATTGAAGGACATATCTTCCAGTCTGGGAGTCTCCATGAAATATCTGGATCATATTATATCTTCTTTGAAAGCTAAAGGTCTGATTGTCAGATTAAAAGGCGGATATATCCTCGGCAGACCACCCGAAAAAATAAAATGCGATGAAATAGTGGATATTCTCGAGGGTTCTTTAAATCCGGTGGTTTGTATAGATTCTCCTTCGGTGTGTGAAAGAGATAGCGAATGTAAGGCGAAAAAGGTGTGGGAAAAAGTAGGGACGACCTTGCGGGAAACATTAAAATCTTTTACTTTAGAAGACTTAATAAACGATAATATTTGAAAAACCAAAGGGGGAATCATGGATTTAAAGCATGTAGAAGGAGAAAAAAAAGGCAAAATAATGCTTTATGCTATATCCACCTGTGTGTGGTGTAAGAAGACAAAGAAATTGTTGAATAGTTTGGGTGTCGATTATAACTATGTGGATGTCGATCTTTTAGATGAAGAGGATAAAGAAAGAGCAGAAGAAGAAGTAAAAAAATGGAATCCGCTTTGCTCTTTTCCTACCCTTGTGATTAACGATGAGGAAAGTGTTACTGGTTATGACGAAGAAGAAATAAGGAATAAAATACCAAATGGATGAAATTAAAATAACTCCCGAGCAAATCGAGAAATTATATAAAAGGCTGGACGAAGAGGCGGAGTCGGCAGGATACCATCTTAATCCGGAGAAGGAATTTACAAAAGATCTTGTAGAAGGGCTTCTGGTAAACGGAGAGAGGTATGGTTATTGGGCCTGCCCCTGCAGACTTGCGGCAGGAGAAAAAAATAAAGACCTGGATATAATATGCCCCTGCGATTACAGAGACCCGGATTTGAATGATTATGACACCTGCTATTGCGGGCTTTATGTTTCTCAGGCGGTCGTGGACGGAGAAAAAGAGGTAAAAAAAATACCCGAAAGAAGACCTCCTAAAGAAGCAAGAGAAAAAATGAAGAGAGAGTCCGGGAAAAATAAAATCGGGCAAACGAATCTATCTAAACCGGTATGGCGATGCAGGGTTTGCGGCTATCTTTGCGCACGGGATGAGCCTCCCGGAGTTTGTCCTATATGTAAGGCTAAGAAAGAACGATTTGAAAAATTTTTAGAATGAAAAATAAACTGGATAATAAGAAGTTGGCGGTCATTCATATCGTTAAGAAAGAACTCGGTTTATCCGATTCGGAGTACAGAAAAATATTGCAAAAAGTCACCGGAGTTGACAGCGCGAAGCAGCTCGATTATAAAGGTTTTAGAAAGCTGATGAATTATTTTGTGCGCAGCGACCATTACAGGGTTAATTCTTTCGGGATGACTATAAAACAGAAAATGTTTATAGATAAACTGGTTGGTGATTTAGAGTGGGATGATATACATCTACGGAATTTTGCGAATAAATACTATGGTAAATCGGATATAAAAAAGCTGACAAAAAAGGAAGCGAGTAAGTTAATTGAATCTCTCAAGAATGTAAAAGAGCATGAAACGGCGGAGGTCGGTAATGAGAATTAAAAGCCACGGATTTACACGGATGAACACTGTTTAAAATGATTTTGTTTTCTGAAATATAGAGAAAGTGGATAAATTGATTATTCGAGTTTCAAGTAAAAATCGTTGGGTAATTAAAAATGGAATTCGGAGGCAGGAATTAAAAAAATTTTAAAAGGAAAGGAATAAAAGGATCGATATAATTATGGAAATGAAAGGATTGAAAGAATCCTCGGAAAAGATTAAAAGTGTAGAAAATATAGTTATCGCCTGCCACATTAATCCGGATGGTGATGCCATCGGCTCTCTGGTTTCTCTGGGTTTGGGTTTAAAACAGATGGGCAAGGAAGTGGATATGTTAAGTCCCGATGGTGTCCCCGAGATGTATAGAAACCTTCCCGGTACTAAACATATCAAAGAAAGAACCTCCCGAATCCCGGAGCTTGCGATAGCTGTGGATAGCGGCAATAGAAAGCTTCTCGGCAGATCTCTTGAAACTTTTGAAAAAGCAAAGTGGGTTTTATCTATAGATCATCATGAGGTAAGAGAACCTTACGGAAATCTGCAAATAGTAGAACCTGCCTCTTCTTCTGTAGGAGAATTGATTTATTTGCTTCTTAAAGAATTGAGTGTCGATATTACAAAGGATATTGCCTTGAATATTCTAACTTCGATTATTGTAGAAACCAATTCATTTAGACTCCCTAACATAAGACCGCTGGCTTTCGAAATCTGCGCCCGATTACTGGAAACGGGTATAGATTTTTACAGTTTGTCGGAAATGGTTTACTGGTCGAAAACGAAAGAAGCTGCTCTTCTTTTGGGAATCTGTCTGTCGAGATGTAAATATTTGAAAAATGGGAGGATTGTGTGGTCTATTTTAAAACATGAAGATCTTTTAAATACGGGAGGAAAGAAGGAAGATGCGGATATAGTTGTGGGAGAGATGCTTTCTGTAAAAGATGTAAATATCGCAATATTTTTCAGGGAAGAAGGAGACGTTATAAGAGTAAGTCTTCGTTCAAAAGGGAATGTGAATGTTGCTGAGATAGCACGTAAATACGACGGTGGCGGACATTCTGATTCGGCGGGATGCTTTATTACCAACAGCCAGGAATCTATAAGTAAAGTTTTAAAAGATGCGGAAGGTTTGTTGGAGTAAGAACGGGTAGAAAAGCAAATAAGTGAAAACCGGGAGAAAAAGTGATGAAAATATTAAAAGGCATTAGCGCGAACTCTGGTCTGGCAAAGGGGGTCACCGCTGTTTATACAGAGGAAATAGAGGAGAATATTCCTCATTATATGATAGAGGAAGAAAAAATAGAAAAAGAAATTGCTCGTTTAAGAGAGGCTTACGGAAAAACAAAAGAAGCAATAGAAAACATGTTGAAAGCGTCTGAAGAAATTTTCGGAAAAACCGGTGAAGATATATTTGCCGCGCATG
>CAZVXD010000045.1:0-14616 GCA_964631335.1 uncultured bacterium | reverse complement strand
ACATGTAAACTATGTAGTTATGGTATGAGCTTTAAAAAACATGATTAGAGAGTTGTGTATGGGGTGGATTTGTATCCTTTGCGGTCTTTGTGATTAATATTATGTTTTAGCAGTTTTACCGCGCCGGGTTCTCTGTGGTAAAAAATATAGAGATAATGGGTGTTCCCCTAACCCCTTGACTCCGATATTTAAATGTCTATAATTGTTTTCGGGATGTATGATTTATAACCGTAAATGAATAAAGCGCATGGAAAATGTTAACTCGTAACAGGGGATGAATAAAATGAAATCAGATAACATCAAAAATAAAGGGAATTTGCCTTCTCAACTCAGCGCCGGAAAACGTTTTATATTCGGACTGTTTCTGTTTTTGATCGCGATAAGTATTCTTATACTTTCGGAAGGAATACTCCGGCTTTTCAACTACGGAGGCGACCTTCGCTTATTCATATCCGCACCGAATGAAGTTTCGGATTACTACCGCTGCAGTCCCGATGTAAGCAACCGCTACTTCTATAAGCAATTCACCACCCCTACTCCCCCAAAAGATCTTTTTTTGAAACAAAAACCGGAAAACGGATTCAGAATTTTTGTCCTGGGGGGTTCTACAACCGCCGGATTCCCTTACGGCAACAATTTGATGTTTCCCCGGATTCTCTGGCGAAGACTTCAGGATGCTTTCCCGGAGAAAAGAATCGAAATCGTTAATACAGCCATGTCGGCGGTGAATAGCTATACCCTGCTCGATTTTACCGACGAAATACTCGAATATGAACCCGACTTATTACTAATCTACGCAGGACATAACGAATTCTACGGGGCGCTCGGAGTCGGATCGTTGGAGTCTATCGGTCACAGTCGATTCCTTGTAAAAGCATATATGAAAATACAACACCTGCGTTTGTTTCGTCTGTTAAGACAAACAATCAACCGTTTTGTTTCGATATTCAAAAAAGAGGATATGCAAAACCCTAAAGATCTTACCGCAACCCTTATGGAACGGATCGTTTCCGAACAGATTATTCCCCTGGAAAGTGAGCTATACAAAAAAGGGGAAAAACAATTTTCAAGCAATCTGGAGGAAATATTACAGCAGGCAGAGAAAGCAAAAGTGCCGGTGGTACTGAGCGAACTGGTCAGCAACCTTGGAAATCAACCTCCCTTCGAATCTGTACAATCAGACACTTTTCCACCTGCGAGCGAAATTTATCGACAGGCTCAAAAATTAGAAACCCTCGGAGAGTATGAAAAAGCATTGCAGATGTATACACGGGCGAAAGACCTGGACGCCCTGCGTTTCCGCGCAACCGAACGTTTCAACAAAATTATCCATAAACTCGCTTCAAAATACGATATACCGGTAGTCCCCATGAAACAAATTTTCTCAGAATACTCACCTCATGGTATAACCGGAAATGAATTAATACTTGAACATCTTCATCCTAATATGGACGGATATTTCCTTATGGCGGATGGATTTTTCCGAACATTACGGGCAGAAGGATTTATCGGCCGGGAATGGGACACGGGGCGGACAAAAAATTCCGTTGAATACAAAAGAAACTGGGGAATGACCGCGCTGGATACGATATACGGCAATCTTAGCATCCGATGGCTCAAAGGTGGGTGGCCCTTCCAGCCGAAAGAATTCCATAATACAAGCCTCGAGACCTACACCCCGAGAAATAAAATAGATTCGACAGCATTACAAGTTTTGATCGACATGGAAATGGGCCTGGAAGTAGGTCATCTTAACCTGGCAAAGCACTACAGGGAACGTAAAGAATACGAACAAGCTTACAAAGAATACAGGGCATTAATTTACACTATACCTCATGAAATTATGTTTTACGAGGGCGCCGCGGAAATGCTGCTGGAATTGAACCAAGAAAAAAAAGCCATTTCTATTCTGGAAGAATCATTAAGAATAAGAAAAAACGCGTTCGCCATTAAACAGCTTGCCCGACTTTATTTACTAAATGGAAATACAAACAAGGCTCTATTGTACCTCGCGCAGGCCGATCCCGCACAAATAAAAGATGAAGAGTTTCTTAATATCCTGGCACACACATATATCGCAGCGGGCCAATTCGAAAAGTTTCATAAAACACTGGAGCACATGAACTCTCGAAAAAACGGATTACTTAAAGTCATACAATATAACGATTCGGCGAAAAGCCGACATCTGGCAGAACAATACAATTCCGCATCCCTCCCGCTTTTAAAAAAGCGAAATTTCAAACCCGCCCGGGTATTACTAACTCAATCGCTCGACATACAGAAAACTGCTCAAGCCAACAAATGGATGGGACAGATACTGCTCCTCGAAAAGCAATATAGCGGCGGCATAACTTATTTACAAAAAGCGGAAACCATGGGATTAAAAGACTCTGATTTACTTTACAATCTCGCGGCCGCGAACTATTATACAAACAATAAAAAAGAAGCAGTTCGTTATTTACGAAAGTTAAAAAGGACAAACCCGGATCATCCCGACCCAAGCGGACTGAAGAAAAAATTAAATCTGGATTAACGAACGATGTATATTCTGGGCATTTCAGCATTCTACCACGACAGCGCCGCAGCCTTGCTGCGGGACGGAATTACCGTCGCAGCAGCGCAGGAGGAAAGATTTTCCCGTCTCAAACATGATTACCGATTTCCGAACCAAGCCATAGATTACTGCTTAAGAGAAGCTAAGATATCGCCCTCCGATTTAGAATATGTGGCATTTTACGATAAACCGTTCCTTAAATTCGAACGAATACTCGAATCGTATCTGCACTATGCTCCTAAAGGCATTCCTTCTTTTATAAAAGCAATGCCAATCTGGATTAAGCGGAAAATCTGGACAAAGAGTTTGATTCAAGAAGCACTACCGGGTTTCGACGGCAAAATCCTTTTCCCTGAGCATCATCGTTCTCATGCAGCTTCGGCATTTTTCCCTTCTCCCTTCTCCGAAGCCGCGATTATCACAACCGACGGGGTGGGTGAATGGACCACTACCAGCATAGGATTCGGGAAGGGAAACGAGATAACACTTTTAAAGGAACTCAGATTCCCTCATTCTCTTGGCATGCTTTATTCAGCGTTCACTTATTACACGGGATTCAAAGTTAATTCAGGTGAATATAAAGTAATGGGGCTGGCACCATACGGAGAGCCTAAGTATGTTCAAACCATTTTAGATAATCTGATAGATATAAAAGAAGACGGATCATTTCAACTCAACCTCGATTATTTTAATTTTCCGGTGGGATTGACCATGACCAACAGAAACTTTAACCGTCTTTTCGACGGACCCCCGCGCAAACCGGAGAGCCGTCTTACCAGAAAAGAAATGGATATGGCGCGTTCGGTCCAGGAAGTAACCGAACTCATTCTGGAACGTTTGAGCCGCCACGCAAAAAAAGAAACAGGTGCCGATTACCTGGTTCTGGCAGGCGGAGTCGCTTTGAATTGCGTGGCAAACGGCAAGTTATTAAGAAATAGAGATTATGAAGATATATGGATACAACCGGCTCCCGGAGACGCCGGCGGCGCGCTGGGAGCCGCGCTCGCGGTGTGGTATGAATACTTGAAGAATCCTCGAAAAGTAAGTCAGGGACAGGATTCACAACAGGGTTCTTATCTGGGTCCCGAATTCAAAAATACCGAAATACAGGAATTTTTGGACAACAACAAAATACCCTATCGGCAACTGGAAGATTCAGAGATAATCAAAGAAACAGCCGCGCTTTTAACGCAGGAAAAAGTAATCGGCTGGTTTCAGGGTCGAATGGAATTCGGTCCGCGGGCTCTGGGTGCACGCAGCATTCTCGGGGATCCCCGTTCACCTGAAATGCAGAAAAAGATGAATTTAAAAATAAAATTTCGTGAATCGTTCAGACCATTCGCTCCTTCAGTATTAGAAGACGCAGTTTCCGAATACTTCGAGTTAGACAGATCCAGCCCCTACATGCTCTTCGTGGCCGATGTAGTCGAAAACAAACGATGTTCCTTAAATCACGAAGACCGGCAATTAATGGGACTCGATAAATTGAATGTGATGAGGTCGGAAATCCCGGCAGTAACTCACGTCGACTTCTCCGCCCGCATTCAAACGGTCAATGAAAAAAATAATAAAAGATACTACAACCTATTAAAAGAATTTAAAAAACAAACCGGATGTCCGCTTCTGGTAAACACCTCTTTCAACGTTCGTGGGGAACCCATCGTCTGCACTCCTCAGGACGCGTACACCTGCTTTATGCGAACCGAAATGGATTATCTGGTTTTGAATAACTATCTGTTGGATAAAAAAGAACAACCAAACACCGATTCAGAAAGTACTCGAGAAAAACAAAAAAACAAAAATCGATCCATAGAACGAGAAGCGGCAGCTATTAATAAATCAAGATTCAACGACCCCTCGGAATGGAAAAAATTTGGGATAGGACTTTCAATAATACTTGCCATACTCGGAACTTTACAATGGTTAAGAGGAATTCCTTTCTTTCCCGTATTTTATCTAATTTCAGTTTTGGTCCTAATATCGGGATTATTACTTCCCGTCACACTTAAACCATTATATATTTTATTCAGCTATATTGGATTTGGATTAGGGTGGGTAATGACAAGGATAATTCTTACTACGCTCTTCTTTCTGATACTGACGCCCATAAGCCTGCTTTCCATATTGTTTCGTAAAAAATACCTGAATCTTGAATTTAGAAAGAATAGAAACACTCATTGGGAAGAACGGCAGAAACAAAATGCTTCAAAAAATCATTTTGAAAAACAGTATTAAAAATGAATTTTAAACATAACAAAGGATGGTTATTATATGTCTAAAATGTCCATACTCGCCGAGTTCTGGGAATTTTTACGCATTCGTAAAAAGTGGATTATAGCGGTCATTGCTTTCTTTCTCTTATTGCTGGGAGTCGTGATCGTATTCACTGAAGGCTCGGCGCTGGCACCTTTTATTTATACTATCTTCTAAGATAAACCACAACGCCCGCAAAGAAACAAGGGACCACAAGATTCCAAAGATTATCACAAGATTTTTTAATTGTTTTTATTATTAGTAAACCTGTAGGAGGGGCTTCCAAACACCGAAAAGAATGTAGCGTTGGGTTCCCCCCAACAAATCAATAGGCGGGGGATGAATCTCCGCGCTGCAGAGTATTTTTCGTTGTCTTCGCGGCAAATTTTTTATCTTTTTAAAATAACAAAAAACCCGGGAAACACAGGTCGTAAAAATTGCATATAAAGGAAATCAATCAATTACCTCGAATCCCAACGCTCTGAATCTAGCTTTAAGGTTGTCGTCTTCCGTGTTTAATTCGAGCCGGGTGTTAAAAAATTCTCTTCTTCTCCGGTAATTCGCTCTAAGCGCATCAAAAAATTCACTCTTTTTCTTTTCTTCGAGATTTAATATTTTCCTCAGTTTTCCGTCGTCTTTTCTTATATCGTACACTTTAAAAACAACATCGGCTAAACTTGCTCCAAAGCTTTCGGTTTCATCGACATTTACTTCTAAATAAGGAACCTCGGGAGAAGGCAATTCTACATTCCATTCCTTATTCAAAGAAAAAAAATCACAAATAGCATCGAAAACCATCCTTGTACCTTTAACTTTTCCATCGTAAGAGTAACCTGCAATATGAGAAGTCCCAATATCAACCAGTTGAAGCATTTCTTTATCTATATCCGGCTCTTTCTCCCAAACATCCAATATTACTCCGGCCAAATGCCCTTTTCTCAAAGAAGATTTTAAAGCCGTCTGTTCTATAACTTTTCCTCTGGAAGAATTAATAAGGACACTTCCTCTTTTCATTTTATTTATTCTCTTTTCATCAAACAATTTAAAGGTTTTATCAACTCCGGAATAAGACAAAGGAACATGCAAAGTTATAACGTCACAGTCCATCAATTCGTCCAATTCCCGAAAAACACTATCTTTTGTTTCTCTGAAAAGGGGGGGATCATTCTGCAAAACTTTAATCCCCAAACCTTCAGATTTTTTCACCACCTTACTGCCCACGTTGCCGACGCCAACGACTCCAAGACTAATCTTTTCAAGAGAAATTTTCTCTTTCTCACCCAACAGCAATAAACCTGCTATCACATACTCCGCCACTGAATCTGAATTACTGCCCGGAGCGCTAGCAAAACCTATATTTCGACTTTCCAGATATCCCGTATCCACATGGTCTATTCCCGCAGTGGCAGAGCCAACAAATTTAATACTACTGTTCTTCAGCAGTTGTTCATTTACTTTTGTAACGGAACGAACTATTAGTATATCAGCATTTTTAATTACTTCGGAAGTTATCGATCGACCCGGAACCGATACAATTTCCCCGATTGAAGAAAATGCCTCTTTACCTAACAACACATTTCTATCCATTACGATTTTCATAATTTAAGATAATATAACTTTAAAATATTGCCAGTTTAGAAATACTAAACACCGAAAAAAGTTCAATATAAAATCTTTCTCGTTACTAAAATTAAAAAGACAAAGGAATAAGACCATATTAAACTAAATTCTTACCAGATATATTTCGGTTTTAGTCCTTAAAAAAGTACGAACAATTTTTTATTTTTCCGGAGTTACTCCGTGTTTTTTTGCGTATCTAAGAACATCTTCCCAGAAATTAGAAATATCGGTAGCCAGTTTCCTCGACATATCGAGCCTTTCCCCTCCGGGTGACTGCTCTATCATCTTCAAAATATTCATTCTTCTTTTATGCATAGATGGAACACCAGCCAGTTCAAGCCTTTCGAAAATAGAAATAATCGCATGCCTGTCGTGAGCCACGAGAGTCATTTCCTTTTTCCCTGTGGGAGAAGTAGTTTCTGTGGCTGTAAATATCACGTCATTACGATATTCATGCCTGAGCGCGAGGTTGGTTTCCCAATCTTCTTTTGTAGAATTATCGACTTCCGCCTCTGTCCCGCAAGCAGAAGACAGCAAAAGAATCAGAACTATAAATATTATAGATTTATTTATCATAATCCCTCCTTTATCTTTAACAAATAATTACTTTTTTAATGCCGTATTATGCTACATAAAATAAATCTATTTGGATTTTAAAAATATTATGCTATTTGTCAACAAAGAAATATAACCTGACAAAGAAAAAGACTCTCTACAACTCAACATGACAGGTATTAGAGTTCCATCCTGCCAGACCGCCGAGAGCCACTTTTAAATTCTCCCATCCTTCTTTCTTTAGAATACTGGCTGCCATCATGGAACGAAGACCGCTTCCGCAGAAAATGCAAACGGGTTTTTCTTTAGGCACCTCGTTCATTCTTTCGTAAAGCTGAGTAACGTGGATATTCAAAGCATCCTGAATTTTACCTTTTGTTTTTATTTCTTCTTTACCTCTAACATCGAGAATTATAATCTCCTCTCCTTTATCCAGAAGTCGGCATAAATCCTGCACTCTTATTGTTTCTATGGAAGCACTTTGCATGCCGGAAGTATTCCAGCCAAGCATTCCTCCTGAAAGATGACCCGTGAGATTATCATAACCGATTCTTATCAACAATCTCACAACAGGAAGAGGATCGTCAGTTTTATTAACAAGAAACAAAGGCTTATCATAAGGCAAAAACCAGCCGGCAAAAGCGGGGATTCCTCCCTCCCATATTGAAACAGAACCGGGGACATGCGAACCGCCAAAGTCCGTTTCCATTCTGGAATCGAGAACAAACCCTTTTTCCTTTTCCCCGGAAAACTCAGCCGCCAAAAGAGGAACAGGTACAGGCAGCGAACCGAGGACAGAAGCTCCTTCCATGTTTAACTTTTCCATCTCCCTGAAATATGGAGGCCTTTCCAGTTTTTTTGAAACATTTTTTATGAATTCTTCTTTTTCTTTAAATTGAAGCTTCGGATTTATTTTTTTCTCCAGTCCGATAGTGGTCCACGGCCTGTCAGCAATTTCTCCTCCGCACACCGAGCCGGCACCGTGAGCCGGGCAGACAATAATCTCATCGCCAAGAGGTAAAAATTTATGAAAAATCGTATCATAAAGCATCTCCGCCATCTCTTGCATTTCATCTTCTCCCAATAAATCGACCCTGCCTACATCTCCGGCAAAAAGAGCGTCTCCCGTAAAAAGAATCCAGGGAGAACCGCTGTCGTCAAAAAGAAGATAACTCATACTGCCTCTGGTATGACCCGGAGATAAAATAGCTTTAATTTTGTAAGAGCCTACTTTCCACTCCTGACCGTCGTTCACTTCATGACCGTATTTATAGTCCAACTCTGAATCAGCATGGAAAATTTCCGCGCCTGTTTTTTCCGAAAGCTCTCTCGAACCTATAACATAATCTTCATTACGATGAGTTTCTAAAATATATTTTATTTTATATCCTTTACGTACCGCAAGAAAAACATAAATATCGATGTCTCTCCTGGGATCGATCACAACCGCTTCTTTATTATGACCGAAAACGTAGGAACGATGAGCCAAACCCTCCGACTCTACTTTTTCGAAAAGCAAAATACCTCCTTTTCTATAAAATTATTTATTACTCCCCGGAATCCCGGGAAAGATATTTCCTATCCTTGAATTCCTCCCTCTTACCCTCATTCCAGGCCGCGACCGGACGATAATAGCCCACAACCCTGGAATAAACTTCAGCATTTATCGCGCGTACCTGCTCTTTAGAATTTTCTTTCACTTTACTAATATCCTCTTCCATTTAAAAAAACCTCCTTTTTTTACCGTGGATTTTTACCGGTTACAGTAGGATTATCGGGGTATGAAGTCCATTCCGTAAAAGAACCTTCGTAAATTTTTACGTTTGGATATTCCAGCAGGAATTTAAACATAACAAATTCATTTGTAGCCTCTCTACCCGTCCCGCAGGAACAAATGACCGTTTTATCATCGGTTATTCCTTTTTTATCTAAAATACTTTTTATTTCATCTTCATCTTTTAAAAGAGCCGGATTATCTTCCGCCATTAAGTTTTTCCAGGGTAGATTTATCGCGCCGGGTATGTGACCGGGCTTGACCCAGGGACCCTGACCCTCATAAACATTCTCAGGTCTGGCGTCGAGCAAAATTACATTACCGTCATCCTTAATTTTTTTAAATTCCTCATATTCGACCCAGAAGCCTTTTCTTAACGCAACTCTAAAATCGGATTCCCCCACACCCGGAAACTCTTTCGTAACTTTCCTGTCTTCTTTTTTCCACTGATTCAAACCGCCGTCCAGAATGTAAACTTTATTGTGCCCGAACCTAAGAAAAGAATAAGCCACCATTGTCTGCTCCAGACCGTCACCCCAACCTTTAAAACCACCAAAACCAGTGTAAACCACAACAGGATAATCGTTCGAAAGCCCGATCCTCCTGAAAAGCAGTTCGGCAACTTTTTCCGGCACATATTTACCCGGCATCCCTTTATCGGGAACCCTCAATAGAGCAGGGTTAAAATATACGGCACCGGGAATATGCTCAAGAATGTAATCATGTATGTTAGGCTGAACATCCACGATTAAAAAATCTCCGCCAAGATTTGCTTCAACCCACTCTCCTTCCGTCCACTTTAAAAGACCTTTTCCTAAAGGATACTCTTTACTCATTTTACCTCCCTTTCCTGTAACCATTTCAAAAATGGAATTATTACAATATAGTACTATATTAAAGGCGTTTCTAAAAAAGTCAAGGGTATAACGTCAATCCCAACCCCACCTTGAATATTCACATGTAGAACATGTAGAAAATGTAGTTGTTTTTACTATTTGACAATTCAACAATTTAGCTTAGATTCGCGGAATCTATTTAATTAGCCACAGAACTGCACCCTGAACGGTCGCGCCTCCCTACCCCGATACAGTCATACTTCCCTACGAGGGCAAACAAATAACACGAATAATTTCCATTCCACAGGACAAGCCAATGAATAAACGTAGCATCGGGGTTTATCCCTAACATTACAAAAAAAATTAAAAACTTTGCGTTTTGGTGCCTTCGTGGCAAAGTTTTTGCGAAAAAACAAAAAATTGACTGACAGTACTTAAGAACATCCAGAGCAAAAAAATCATGGACTACGCCATGGAATTATCAAACAACTGAATATATAAAAGCATCTTCAAACTATTTCCTGAAGTTTGTAGAGCGCTCTATATATACCTTCTTTTTGTTTAATAAGTTCCCTGTGGGTTCCCCGTCCTACTATTTTACCTTTATGAACTACTATCAGAGAATCGATGCTTTTTAATGTCGATAGCCTATGGGCTATGATAAGCGAAGTCCGTTTCTTTATCATCTTTAACAAAGCTTCCTGAATCAGCCATTCTGTTTCCGGGTCGATATTGGCTGTAGCCTCATCCAGAACAAGCACAGGCGCATCGTCGATTAAAGAACGGGCAAATGTCACCAGCTGCTTTTCTCCGGCGGAAATTCCGCCTCCTTCTTCCGTAACCGTAAAATCGAGTGAAATATCTTTTCTATCCATCGCTTTATCCAGATTTGAAACCTTAAGAGCGTTATTCAAGGAGTTCTCATCCGGCTTTCTCCAGAGATTGACATTCTTAAGAAGACTACCGGTAAAAAGGAAAGCTTCCTGAGAAACAGTTGCTATGTGTTTCCTCAGATATTGCTTGTCAATATTCCTTAAATCTACGCCATCCAGTTTTATCGAACCTTTCCGGACGTCATAAAGCCGCAGGAGAAGCTTGATGATAGTGGTCTTACCCGAACCTGTGTATCCTACTATCCCTACCTTTTCTCCGGGCTCTATTACAAACGATACATCCTTCAACACCCAATCTCCGCCGTCATATGAAAACCAGACATTTTTGAATTCGATTTCACCCTTCAGTACCGGACGCTGGGGCCTCGCGGCATCGGGAATTTTATCATCGTTTTCGAGTATATTATATACTCTTTCTCCCGCAGCCATCGCAGACTGCATTACATTAAAATATTCACTTAGCTGTCTTATGGGATTGAACAATCTCTCAAGATAGGATATAAATGCTACAAAAGTTCCGAAACTAACGATATCGGATATTATCCCTCTCCCTCCAAACCATATTAAAAGAGCAATTCCGACGGAATATACCAAATCGATTAGCGGGCGGAAAATGGCAAAAACTTTTATCATTCTGAATGTACTTAAATAATAATCTTTATTAATATCTGAGAATTCTTCCTCTTTCCGTTTTTCCTGAACAAACGATTTAATAACAGAAATTCCGGAAACGTTTTCCGATATATTAGAGTTAATTACGGCAAGTTTCCTGCGCACCTCTCTATAGACATCTCTCGCCTTCAACCTGAAAACAAAGGTTATAAAACCGAGCAGAGGAATAACAGCAAGTATCACCAGAAAAAGAAGAGGGCTCAAATACAGCATTATACCCAATATTCCCAGGATGGTCAGAATATGAGATCCCAGATAAACCAGAACTTCCGAGAAAAAATCGCTGAGAGCCGCCACATCGTTTGAAACTCTGGTAACCAGTCTTCCCAAAGGATTTTTCTGAAAGAACCTGTAAGCAAGTGTTGTAAATTTTTTAACTATATCTTCTCTTATATTGTAACTTATTCTTTGTCCGATATTTTGAATCTGGTAAACCTGAATATAGCTAAATATAAAAATCGATATAATCAGAATCAAATAAATAAAAGCAAGTTGTTCGATCCCCTTGAGGTCTCCGGTCCGCAAATGTATTCTTTCTTCTATAGAAAGCTTTGCCATTTCCTTCGATGCCAACAGGTAAAATCCATCTGCTTCAATATATTCGGTTTTAGCTATTATCGGTAATGCTCTTTCGGTTTTCTTTATAAAATAGAAATCATCCCCTGAAATAATCCCTTCGTCTTCCATTTTCCCCTTGACCGATTCTTTAACCGAAACGAGGCTTACAAATCTACGGTTATCTGAACTTTCAATAATTTTATTTCTGAACTCCGAGGGTACTTTTTCGGCTTGCAGAACCTCTTTACCGGTGGGGGACACGTAACGGTCTATCCCTATCTTGTAAATAAAAGGAAGAGCAAGATTCATTCCGGTTATAAGAAGAAGAAGGAAAATATTCATAAAGACGATTTTACGATACGGCCTGACATAACGCATCAACCATTTCATTATCGTAGAATCGTATATCTTCCCTGTTTTATCTTCTTCGAAAAAGGAAGGATTTACACCGTTTATCATTCCAGAAGTTCCTCCAGTCTTTGTCTTTCGTAAAGGCGCGTGTATAATCCTTTATTCTTTATTAATTGCTTATGGGTACCTCTTTCCACTATTTCCCCATTTTCCATTACCAGTATTTCATCCGCGTCCTGAATAGCAGACATTCGGTGACTTATTATAATCGACGTCCTGTTTCTTAAGAAATCGGAAATATTCTCCATTATCGCCTTCTCAGTATGAGAATCTACAGAAGAAAGGGCGTCATCGAGTATTAATATCGGAGGGTCGAGTATCAAAGCTCTGGCTATGGCGATACGCTGTTTTTGACCACCGGATAAATTTGTTCCTTTTTCTCCCAGAAGCGTATCCAGCCCGCCGGGCAGATCGAGTAATTCCTCGTAAATTTCCGCCTTCTTTGCCGCCGAGATTATTTCCTCTTCATGTATTCCAGGTGTTCCAAAGGAAATATTATCTCTTATGGTTGTAGAAAACAAAACAGTGTTTTGAGGAACCAGCCCTATAGATACCCTTAATTTCTCCAGTGAAAAATCCTGAATCGGTTTTCCGTCTATAAAAACGCCTTCGGCGTCGAAATTACGCCACATGAGATTAACCATGCTGGATTTGCCAGAAGCGGTCGTGCCGACAACGGCTGTTTTCTTATTCGGTTTAAATTTCGCGTCGATCCCTTTCAAAACAGGAGTCCCGTTATAACTAAAATAAACATTTTTAAATTCGATAAAACCCGTACGGATACTTTTGCTTCCCATGTTTTTAATTTCAGGCTCGAGATTTAAGATTCTGTTCAATCTTTTAAGAGAAGCTGTCCCGCGCTCTATTATATTAACAACTATACCAATAGCCACCATAGGCCATATCAAAAGATCGAGATAATAAAAGAATGCCACAAAAGAACCCAGTGTAATACTGCCGCCGATAACACTTTTGCTGCCAAAGAATAAAACTATCGCAAACGCGATCGACGCCAGAAAGAAAATCGCGGGTCGAAAACCGGCCCAGTATTTTACTAAACCCATGCTTCTCATGAGGTATTCTCTGTTAACTTCGTTGAAATCGCGCACGGCTTCTTTTTCCTGCGCGTAATTTCTTATTATGAGTATTCCGTTTATGAACTCCCGGGCTTTACCCGATAAAAGAGAAAATCCTTCCTGTGAGCGCTCGAATTTTATGTGAATCATTTTACCGAAATAATATGTGGTAAAAGCAATAAAAGGACCGACACTAAGAGTATAGAGGGTCAATGGTTTGCTTATATAAAACATCATAATGACAGAGAAAACACCCATAAACAGAACATCGGCGGCAATCACCACTCCGAGCCCGGCTGCTTCCTGAACGGCTTTAACATCGTTTGTGGCGCGTGCCATAATATCCCCGGCGTCGGTTTCATGATAGAAACGAGCTCCGAGAGACATCAAACGCCGATAAAAATCATTTCTTATATCCTTCTCTATCATTCTCGATGCCCCTATTATAAAAAGTCTCCATAAATACCTGAAAATCAAAACCAAAAAACCGATGCCCAGAATAACAGAAATGTAGAACCATAAAGGACGAGAAAGAGGCAAAGAACCCAGGTCGTCTACAACAAACTTCAATACCCAGGGAATAACCATATGACTGCCGTCCACAATCAGCAAAAATAAAACTCCGAGGATAACTCTTCTCCTGTATTTTAACAGAAGCTTCAATAAACCCTTCAATTCTTTCATAATCCGCTATTTATAGTTATTTTAGGGGTTTTTGTCAAGGCTTACCAACAATTGCCCCTCCCCTTTTTTATTAATTTCGTCGGCAGAATCAGAGGGATTGCCGCTAAGGAAAGCGTCTCGGAAACCGAACGGGCACGGTCGTAAACAACAAAATGAGTAAGGAATACTGTTCAGGAAAATACCTCGGAGCTCGAACGGCAAGGTCTTTTGACGGAGTTAAAAGGAAATATCTACTCCGGAAATCCGCTCACAAAGACCTATCTCTTTACGTTTTGTTCTCCACTGTATTAAAAATGTGGCGATTGCTTCCCACAAGGATACCCAGGCGACAACCGTCAAACCCGGGGCTATAATTTGAACAAAAACATTTTCCATGGACGCCGTAATTCGGTTTACCCATAAAGACAGCATAAGAAGACCCAATCCTAAAAATAAGAGAAAAAAAGACCTTCGCAACACATCTCTAATTTGGCTGCTTCCGACTTCCTTCAAGTAACAAAAATATTTACTTACGCTCTCCTTTACTCTTTTACTAGATTCTTCATCTACAGGTTCATCTATATTAAAGCGGATAACAAATTTTCTTCTCCCTATTTCGCGCGCGCAACCGATTAAATATTCCACCAGTTCTCCTTCAAGGTCTTTTTTTATGTAAGGAGCGGTTTTGTCAAAATCGTTGTATAGATCCTGTACCCGATTGGCGGAAACATCTATTATTATCTCACCTGTT
>CAZVXD010000044.1:0-14647 GCA_964631335.1 uncultured bacterium | reverse complement strand
GGAAATTTTTACCTATAAGAACGTGACGGTAAAACCTTCCCATTTCTTTAATCGCAAAAACACCTATACTGCCAAAGGATTTTGGGTCTATATCTAAAACTTCTCCTTCTGCCACATAAGAACGCAGGATTGTATCCGCTGTCGACTGCAGGCGGAAAATCGTAATATCACCTGGTTTTATGCGTCCTTCGAAAGTGCCTCTGGTTATATCCGGTTCTTTTTTGTCCGGCTCCATTAGACGGTTCATAATTAATTGAAATTTTATTTTTCCGTCTAACAAACATGTAGAAGATGTATTTCCGCAGTGAAAACCCATAAATAAATCACTCTGTTTGTACTTTCCAATTTTACTCTTTTCTTTTTTATACATGTCGGAGGGAACGGTATTATTAATATCCAGAAGAGTTGGGGGTAATTCCGTCGCGCAGGTCGCTATGTATTCGCTTAATGTGCCGTATATATCGGTTTCGCATGATACCGGTACTCCGCGTGTTGCCAGACGTGAATTTACATAGCAGGGTACGAATCCAAAGTATTTTTCAAAAGACGGCCAGCATTTATTGGCGAATATTCCGTATTCCGAAGCACCCAGATTGTTTTCCATAAATTTTGTCAACGCTACTTCATATTGGGCGAGTTTATCGAGAAGATCGGGATAAGTATTACCTTTGCCAAGTTCTTTCGCCATATCTGAGGCTACTTTTTTGATTTTCGGATCGCCTTCCGCGGATTTATAGATATCGTATAAATCCAATTCGCTGTTTTCCATGATTTCCACGCCGATGCCGTAAAGAGGTTTTATAGGAGCATTGCAGGCGACAAAGTCCTGCGGTCGGGGGCCAAAGGCGAATATTTTTAGTTTCTTTAAAGCGGTAAGTATTCTGGCGACGGGAATAAAATCTTTGATCATATCGACGACTTCGAGTGAGCTACCCACAGGGTATTCGGGGATATATGGTTTTAAACCTCGTAGTCCGGAGTTGTAGGATGTGTTTAAGAGACCGCAGTAAGCGTCGCCTCTTCCATGAATCAGGTCTTTTCCCGTTTCTTCCGCCGCGGCGGTAAACATAACAGGACCGCCGAATTTTTGAGCCAGCATGGTTGTCGGACCTTCCGGTCCGAAATTTCCGAGATAAACGATAAGGGCGTTTATGTTTTTCTTGTCTATTTCATTGAGCGCTTTTAGTACGTCTTTTTCATTTTCTATTATTGTTTCAATCTCGTTTATCGGGAGTTTTTGCGATTTACATGCCGCTACGACCGCTTTTCTTCTTTTTCTGGATAGTTCGATAGGAAAGCAGTCTCTGCTTACCGCGATTATACCCGGATTAATAGTTGGTATATTTTCCATTTTATTTCTCCTTATTTTTTTGTCCGTAATAGGCATCCGGACCGTGTTTCCTATTATAGTGTTTGTTTAGAATACATATAGGTAAATCTTCGCATTCGGGATTGATTTTAAATGTGCCGAAAGCCATTTCAGCAACAATTTCCAGTATATGGCTGTTTTCTGCCGCTCCGGCGGGTGTTTTTCCGAAAGTGAAAGGTCCGTGACCGCGGATTAAAACCGCCGGCATCTCCAGAGGATTTACGTCTTTGAGCCGTTCGATGATTACTGTGGCTGTATTTTCTTCATATCCCTTTTCAATTTCTTCTTTCGTAATGAACCTTGTTAAGGGTACAGGTCCGCAAAAGCTGTCCGCGTGGGTTGTGCCAAGGCAGGGTATTTCTATTCCCGCCTGCGCGAACATAGTGGCAAATTTGCTGTGCGTGTGGGCTATACCGCCTATATTTTTAAACGCTTTATACAGCTTCACATGAGTAGGGGTATCTGATGAGGGATTATGCTTGCCTTCGACGATATTCCCTTCGAGATCGACAATCACCATATCCGAAGACTGCATTTTATCATAAGGCATGCCGCTGGGTTTGATTACCACTAAACCTTTTTCCCGGTTAATACCGCTGACGTTACCCCAGGTTAGTGTAACAAGTTTATATTTAACTAAATCGAGGTTTGCTTTTAATACTTTCTCTCTTAATTCTGAAAGCATCATTTCCCTTTTCTTTGTTTATCTCTTATCGTTAGTAAATCCTTCATGACGTTTTGCATTTTTCCCGACCATTGTTCGGTTCCAAACGCGTCGTGTAATTGTTTATATAACACGTATAGTTTTTTATAAACTGAATTATTTTCAGGGTTCGGTTCAAATCGCTTTTTTATTCCGGTTAGGGTATCCTGAGCTTTTTCTATATTTAAGAAACCGCTTGTCTCTTTTCCCGCGGCTATAGCTCCGAAAATCGCCGCACCCAGCGCCGGAGTTTGTTCGCTTCCGGATGTTTCCATCGGACGTCCGGTGATATCCGCGTAAATCTGCATCAAAAAAGGATTTTTAGAAGCCAGACCCCCGCAGTTTACGATTTCCTTAACCGGGACACCGTATTCTTCTATGCGATTTATAATTGTCAATGCTCCGAAGGCGGTCGCTTCGATTAAAGCTCTGTAGATTTCATGGGGTTCGGTATGGAGTGTTTGTCCCAGTAGAAGTCCGGTTAGACGTACGTCGACAAGAATAGTACGGTTGCCATTGTTCCAGTCGAGAGCCAGAAGTCCGTGTTCTCCCGGTTTTTGCTTTGCGGCTTCTCTTGCTAAATTTTCAAATTTTTCATCGACCGTTTTTCCGTATTTTTCAGGAACCAGATTATTTACGAGCCAGAGAAAAATATCTCCGACAGCGGATTGTCCCGCTTCGATTCCGAAATAGCCCGGCATTACAGAACCGTCTACTATTCCGCATACCCCGGGTATATCCGCAAGTTTTTTATCATTTGGAGAAATCATTATGTCACAGGTGCTGGTACCCAGAATCTTAACAAGTGTGCCGGGTTTTATTCCGGCTCCCACAGCGCCCATGTGCGCGTCGAAGGCTCCCACCGCGATAGCGATTCCAGGCTTCAGGTTTAATTCTTTAGCCCATTCGCCGGATAGGTTTCCCGCGAGTTGATTTGACGTGCATGTTTTTTCATATAGTCTATCACGAAGAGGCGCTAAAGCAGGAGAGAAGGCTGATAGGAATGCTTTATCCGGCAGACCTCCCCACTCCGAATTGTACATAGCCTTGTGCCCCGCGGCGCAGATGCTTCTTTTTATTCTGTCAGGACGAGTTTCTCCTGTCAATACCGCGGGTATCCAGTCGCAGATTTCCACGAAACTTTTTGCCGCGTTGAATACATCCGGATCGGTGTTGTGGCAATGTAATATTTTGCTCCAGAACCATTCAGATGAATAAGTCCCTCCGATTTTACTTAAGTATTCAGGTCGCGTTTTATTTGCCAGTTCTGTTATTTGAGCCGCTTCCGAGTGCCCGGTATGGTCTTTCCAGAGCCATACCATGGCGTTTAAATTATTTTTAAATTCCGGTAAAAAGCAAAGAGGCTTGCCTTCACTGTTTACAGGCATCGGACTGCTTCCGGTTGTATCTATGCCTATGCCGATAATGTTCGCGGGGTTAAATTCAGAATTTTCTTTTTTTGCTTTTGAAATCGCGTTCGTTATTGTTTCTTTTATTCCGTCTAAGTAATCCTGCGGGTTTTGTCTGGCGAGATTTGGTTCTTTCGGGTCGAGCAGGATTCCCGCGTTGCCGGAAGGGTAGGGAAAAACGTGGCTTGCGAGTTCGGCTCCATCAGATAAATCTACAATCAGACTGCGGCATGAATTGGTTCCGAAGTCGAGACCTATCGCGTATTTTTTCATGATTCTCCCTTGCTTAATAATTTCCTTCGCATGCTTCCTCCGGCTACCGCGATTATTATGACCACACCCAGTATTACCTGCTGCCAGAAAGCCGATACTCCCAAAAGAACCAGTCCGTTCGCGAGAACTCCCATGATTGAAGCTCCTATTAAGGAACCGAGAACGGAACCTTTCCCTCCCATCAGGTCTGTACCTCCGATAACAACGGCTCCTATAACACTGAGTTCATATCCTGTACCCGTAATGGGTGATCCCTGTGACAGGCGTGACGCAAGCATTATTCCTGCCAGACCACTCAAAAAACCTGTTATGGTATAAACCAGAATTTTAATTTTATTTACGTTTACTCCCGATAACCAGGTTGCTTTTTCATTTCCCCCTGAAGCGTATATGTATCTTCCCCAGATGGTCCGGGAAAGAAATAAATATCCCAATATATATACTATTATCATTATTATTACGGGAACAGGAACGCCTATTAATCTTCCCTCGGCGAGACATCCAAAGCATTCCGGAAGCCCTGTGATTGGCCAGCCTTTTGTAATTACCAGAGCCAGACCCCTCGCGATATTCATCATTCCCAGTGTTACTATGAAGGGAGGCAGTGACCATTTGACTATGATGATTCCGTTTACAAAACCCAGAAAAGAGCCGCACAGTAAAGCACTACTTATTCCCGCAGCTAAGCCGAATTTAGTTATAAATAATGCCGCGAGGACGTTGACCAGTCCGAGAACCGCGCCGACCGACAGGTCTATTCCGGCTGTAAGTATCACCATGGTCATCCCTACGCTTATGATTGCTATAAAAGAGACCTGTTTCATCACGGTAGATATGTTGTATATAGATAGAAAGTTGGGAGTGGCAAAGGAAAGAATCGCGCATAGTGCCAGAAACGCTATGAATATACCGAATTCTGTACTTTTTAAAACATCCTTAAAATCCATTTGAAGAGCCTCCTAATTTTTTAAAGCGGCGAGCTGCATAATTTTTTCCTGAGTTGCTTCTTTTCTAGTAAATTCTCCGGTTATTCTTCCTTCTCTCATAACCAGAATTCTATCACTAATATTTAGAATCTCGGGCAATTCGGATGAGATTAAAATAATGCCTATTTTTTCTTTTGCCAGGTCATTTATTAGCGAGTATATTTCCTTTTTAGCCCCTACATCTATTCCGCGTGTAGGGTCGTCCAGAATAAGTATTCTTGGATCTATTGCCAGCCATTTGGCTATCACTATCTTTTGTTGGTTTCCACCGCTTAAGTTTTGGACTATCTGCTGGGTATTGGGTGTTCTTATGTTAAGACGTTTGCGATACTTGTCTGCTATTTCTTCTTCTTTTTGTTTTTTTACGAATCCGTATGAATTTATACCGGATAATTTTGTTATATTTATATTATCTTTTACCGATCTGCTCAGAATAAGACCTTCTTCTCTTCTGTCTTCGGGGACAAAACCCATTTTCATTTTGATTGTTTCGAAAATGGAATTCACCTTAACTTTATTACCTCTTATATATATTTCCCCGCTGGCGGGAGTTTCTATACCGAAGATTCCTCTCATCACCTCGGCTCTGCCCGATCCGACAAGTCCGGCGAAACCCAGTACTTCTCCTTCATGAAGTCGGAAACTTATATCTTCATATTTTGATTTTTTTGTCAGATTTTTTACTTCCAGTACGATTTTGCCTTTTTTCGCTTCGATTTTCGGATAAAAATCTTTTAGTTCTCTTCCGACCATCATCCGGATTATTTTTTGAGGAGTTGTGTCCATGGCGTTAACTGTTTTAACGTATTCTCCGTCTCGCAGTACCGTTATCCTATCGGATATTTCGAGGACTTCTTCGATTATGTGGGAAATGAAAACTACGGAGACTTCTTTTTCTTTCAATTCCCCTATAATTTTGAAAAGCGTTTCTTTTTCGGATTCCGTTAAAGCCGAAGTGGGTTCATCCATGACAATTATTCCGGCAGAGAGAGACAGAGACTTTGCTATTTCTACCATTTGCTGTTCCGCCACGCTTAACTCCGTCACCAACGTTTTCGGATCTTTTTTCATTCCTATTTTTTTTAGAAAAAATACGGCATCATCGTGTAATTTTAAGAAATCTATAAATCCGGATTTTTTGCGCGGAGCTCTTCCCATGAAGATGTTCTCAGCTATACTGAGATTGGGGATTAAGTTAAATTCTTGATATATTACGCTGATACCCAGATCCAGTGCCTGTTTTGGATCGGTTATTTTTACTTCTTCACCTTTCAGAGTTATAACACCGGTGTCTTTTTTATAAGCACCGGCAAGGATTTTTAGCAGTGTGGATTTGCCGGCGCCGTTCTCACCTACAAGGGAATGTACTTCTCCCTTTTTTAGATTAAAATTTATATTGTTTAACGCCTGTACTCCGGGAAAAGCTTTGGATACATTTTTCAGCTCTAAAATGTATTTTTCGGCGTTTTTGCTTTTCATTCGTTTTATTATAATTCTATTGTTACTCCGGGAAATGTTCGTCTATATTTTCAGGCGTAATAAAAAGAATTCCGGTATCTATTATATCATCTTCGGCTTTGAACCCTTCCGGTAATTGGATTTCTTTACCCTTATGAATGTCGTAAAGGACTTTGATGCTTATATATCCCATCATGTAAGGTCTTTGTCCTACCGACCCTTGAATATATCCCTGTCTTATAAAATCTCTCGTAAGGGGGACTGTGTCGAAACCCACTATTTTAACCTCACCTTTTTTACCCAGAGCTTTTACCGCTCGTGCAGCTCCCGGAGCGGCAGCCGCGTTTACTCCCACAAAAGCAAGGAGATCGGGATGAGATTGCAGGATCGCTTCTGATTGGGACAGAGCAAGCGATTCATCGTCATTATTAGCCTCTAATTGTACTATCCGGAGATCGGGATATTTCGCTATCTCATCTTTAAAACCTTTGATTCGTTCGTTAAGGTTCATTGCCCCGAGTCCGCCTGTCAGTAAAGCTATTTTTCCCTTTGTTCCGGCTATTTCTATGAAATGCTCGGCCAGGGTTTTACCTGCCTGATAATTATCTGTTCCTATATAATAACTTCTGAGGCTGTTGGGCGAGTCCGAATCGAAAGTTATTACAGGGATACTTTTTTCTGTAGCGCTCTTAATGATAGCTTCTACAGCTTCGGGTTCGTTAGGAGAAATACCTATGCCTGCGACTTTTTTTGCGATAGCACCTTCTATAATCGAAATTTGCTGGGCGCTGCTTCCTGTCGGGGGACCGTTAAATGTGGCTTTTACTTCAAGTTCTTTTGCCATATCCTTCATTCCTCTTTCTACTTCTGTCCAGTAAGGTAGTCCCACGGATTTTGGTACGAGGATGAAAGTAGGGCTTTCTGATCCCTTTCCGCAACCGGTGTTCATTATCCCCATGAGCATAACAGATAAACTAAAAAGACATACTAATACTTTTTTCATTTAGATACCTCCTTTGCAAGTATTAATTAAAATTTGTTGATAGTTAATATTCTTTATATCAATCCCCTTAATGAATAAACTTTAATAAAAAATTAATCTATGTCAAGAGAGAATCTCCACCCATCCATTTTTTTTCACAGAAGGCACAGCGCGGTAAAACCGTTAACACATAATATGAACTACAAAGCCCGCAAAGGACACAAAGGAACATTTCAGCGTTTAATTGTAAATTGAAAATTGCAAGTTGTAAATTTTAAATTTAAAACAAAGAGAAACAACAAATAGCACAAATTATTTTTTTTACCTCGAAACTCGAAACCAAAAACTGTATTAAACCACAGAGTACACCCCTTGTGGAATAGAAGTTATAGTATGGAGTCCCTCTATTCCACAGGGCAAGTGAATAGCACTAATAAACGGAGATTGTCCGTAAACGTAAATACCCACTATAAAACAACAACACAAAAACATTAATATTTTTTTCATTTGTTACTTCCTGATATCGCTATTACCCATTATTTTAGAAGCAATAATTTTTTTGTATCAGTAAAAGAACCGGCTTTTAATTTGTAAAAATATACACCTGTCGACAAATTCGACGCATCCCACTTTACTTTATGGCATCCAGCCAACTTATTATTCTTCTCCAATACTGCAACTTCCTGACCTAACGCATTGTATACCTTTAAATTTACTTTTTCATTCTCAGGCAATTCATACTCTATAAACGTCACCGAAGCAAACGGATTAGGATAGTTCTGTTTCAATCGATATTTTTTCGGCATATGTTCTACTACACCTGTCCACACAGAATCTTTAAACTTACCTACCACAAAGACCCCTAAATCACTTATTCCACTACGCTTCACCCAATAAGGTCTCTCCTCGAAATTAAACTCGTAGTCTCCACTACCTGCCTCTATTGTAT
The DNA here is from genome assembly GCA_964631335.1 of uncultured bacterium. Lineage (GTDB taxonomy): Bacteria > Hydrothermota > UBA3072 > UBA3072 > UBA3072 > JAFGHJ01. Next base: position 6,518 of record CAZVXD010000044.1, on the reverse strand, counting down.
CACCTTCCACAAAAAATATTCTTGCATTCTCCTCTCTGCTCCTTCTGAATAAACTATTCTCATGCAGTGAAGTCGGAGTCCATCCAAACTTCAAATCGTAATCTCCTCCGTCTCCGACACTTTCTGTTATGTGCCATTTTAATTTAACACGCGGCTTCGTATCCATATACATAGTATCTGTTACTGCTCCTACCGTTATCGTATCGATACCCCCGTTATTAGTTATCCACAAAGGACAATAAGAAACCCTATTTTCTCCGGTTGCTCCTATGGGATACAATACCTCTGCCGAACTGGTCACCGGCAATTTCAAAAGCCCTCCTCCGTCTGTATTTACAAACGCCGAAGTAATATCCTCCGTAGTTGCAGTCCCTGCTGTTAATGTATTTGCTCCTAACACCAGAATACTTTCTAAATCCAAGGTACCTCTTATTTGTCTTGTGGCGTGCAGGTCTACTCCTTCATCATTCGAAATTATTAAATCCTTTGGGCCTTCGATATTCGGAAATTCAAGATCGCCAGTCGTTTGAACACTATCGACACCTGAATATTTTAGCATCCCATCTTCACCATAGCTCAATATCCCACTTTCTGATTGAAGCGTCCCCTGCTTCATATCCATCACTCCATTTACAACTACATCCTGTGACAAAGTCAACCCCGAACTGTTATCCAACGTCAGGTTATTTACCGTATCCGGCAGCAAACTACCGGTTACCTGCGCCACAGTACCATTATATGTGTAATTTGCCGACTTGTTTAATATCTTTGTTCCCTCCGTTTGTATATTCCCATCTATTCCATCGGCGTGTGCTGTCTCTAATGTGGCACCCGAGTTTAACATAAAGTGACCATCGCCCATCAATTCACTAGTTCCTATATTTAACGTGGTCCCACTATCTACCACTATCGGCAAAGCGCCTATCGTATTGCCCGAACCTATATTTAAATTCTGAGTTCCCGACTTCTTAAATACGAACCGCGCTCCTGACGGCGTTGTCGTACTATTCTGTATACTCGCATCTGAAACAGAAAAATCGCCATCGTTTAAATTCCATACTGTAGTACCCGTTCCTCCCTGGGTTCCTCCACTTATACTAAATTGTCCTCCTGTTATGTTTATACTGCCACCCTGATTTATAGTAACAGATGTTTCTCCTTCATTAGACATGTGAGCAGCAACCGTCCCCGATACATGATTTAAATCGCCATTAATATTTATGGTTACTGGCGTACCTGTGGTTGGATCACATAATTGCCATACACCTGTTCCTGTATTCAGTATATTTATATCTCCTCCTATCGTATCACCGTCCCATCCCATACTAACATCCGATGTCTGACCCGAACAATCCCAGGTCAAATGGAAAAAAATCTGATCTAAGCCTGTTGGCGGATCACTCGTTACACTGACGATTTCACAAATCGAACCCTTTCCCCATATCGACACAGGAATCGAGCCACTGTTCTGTTCGTGCACATATCGACTGCTATCTAAAAAACTTATTGCAGCAAATGCATCCTGTGCGATAGAGCCGGAATTCATTAAAGTCCCATAGACTGTCAAATCCGTTCCAATTCCATCTTTAACCAACAATGGAATACCAGGATTAATCGCCAAACAAGCGCCAGAAGAAATAATGACTTGATCTATCGAATCAGCCGTCGTTATAGTCACCGTATCTCCACCAAGAATAGTAATTACTCCATCGGATGGAGTCGGAACGCTAGATACGGGATTAATCCACGCTGAACCATCATATTGTTCCCAGGTATTAACGTCATTCCAATCTCCCGATTCAAAAGAGCGAAATTCACCGACAGAGTAATAATAATCTGTGCCGCCGTCGAATGCCTCGACACTAAAATAATAATCCACTCCCGCATTAAGACTATGTATTTCGACGCTATCTACATCGTAAACCATATAATTGTTATACAGTTTATCTGCCGCTATACCATAACGAATAATATAACCATCTGCATCCGGAACGCTGTCCCAGCGGATTACAGCGTTTCTTTCATCGGCATCGCGATCCACAGTAAAATCAGTAACTTCTATAAAAACAGCTTGTTCTGAATTTCCAAAAACTCGAAGACCGCGAACCGCAAAATTGCCTTCCCCGGGAGTAAATATGTTTGTGAGTTTAATATACCGCGCCTGGGCAGTTTCATCTAATTCGATATAATCGTGAGGAACGTCCTCCATATTTAGACTTTTATCAACAAGTGTATCCCAACTCATCCCATCATTAGAATGTTCAATTACGTATCTCTCATATAATATAACATCACGCCCACGGACAAGGCTGGGAACAGTATTATGTTCCGCAAAATTTATCTGAATAGCTTCAACATCACATTCCTTACCCAAATCAACCAATATCCATTCACCGGGATCACCACTCTGAGCAGACCAATAAGTACGAGCATCTTCATCGACCGCATTTTTAACACCATAACCCTCTAGAGAGGAAGAAGCTGTGACAAATTTTTTGTGAGATAATAAGAGCATACCGGCAAAATTATCATTTATCGGGTCGTTCTCTATCCCCGGAAGATATTGCGGGTAGTCACCAAAAACAGTATTACAACGGATATTGCTGTCAGCATCAACATCGACAGGGTAAAGACATAAACGACGTTCGAACATATGTTTGACCGATATAGTCAACGTTGCAACCTGCCAATAGTTATCATCTTTATCCTTAAATGTGCAACCATGCCCCGCTCCTGAGATAAAACCGGTCGGCTTAAATGAAAAAGGACTGTATGTAGCGTATTCAAAGGGACCTTTTGCCGAATCAGATGATACGTAGATACCATCCGCGTACGTTTTAAATTCCGTTCCCGGAGCAGCATAATGAAGATAGTATTTATCATTTATTTTGTTCATCCAGGATCCCTCGATCCACGGCTTTTCATCCAACAAATTATCATCTCCTCGTCTTTCCCACCCATGTGTTGAAGCCATTGAAAAAACCAAATCGATTTCACCGCCCTTTTTCCAAAATGTTTCGGGATCGAGTTCGACCATACGAATATTAGCACTGGTTGTTGTGTTGGTTAGTCCATGATACATATATAACCTTCCATCATCGTCGAGGAAAAGAGCTGGATCGCCGTACGATCCAATACTTGGTCCTTCCGTCCAAACACCCGATTTAGGATCGGCAGTCTTGTAGATTTGACCAGATGTTGAACCAGTATAATATACAGTATCCCCTATAACTATTACGGCCGGAGCATAAGTATCGATATCGTCGAGACCGGTCGGAACAATGAGCGTCCACTCATGAAGATCCGGAGAAGTCCAATAACCACCCGAGCGTGAAGCGAAAAGATAATAGTCATCGTCGAATAAAATTATAACCGGGTCGGCAGCCTCGCGGGCATCGACTGCGTCAGACATAAATCTGTAATCTAAATTTAAAGGATTACAGAATGTCTGTTGTGACTCAGCGGGCAATGTTGCCAAAAATAAACCACATAATAATATACAAGAGTATACAATTCTGGTTATAGACATTATCGGTTTTCGGACATTAACTTTAATAAAGCATAAAAAAGATATTGAGATACTAGAAACGATCGTTAAAATAAATTTTATCATCTAACCTCCTCCTCTAACTGGTTTAAAAATAAAAAGTTAAGATAAAAGAGATTTACTTTTCCTCTAACATTAAATTCCTCTTTTGACTTTTTACCTGCTTAGCATTTCTCCTTTATTTAATTAAAATCATTTTCTTTGTTTCTGAAAAGTTACTATCTTTTGCTTCAATTTTATAGAAATACATCCCGCTGGATAAATTGGACGCGTCGAATTTAACGGAATGTATACCGGCAGAAAACTCTTTCTCCGCAATTACCGCCACTTCCTGGCCGAGAAGATTGTAAGCCTTTACAGAAACAAAAGATTTATTGGGGATTCCGAATCTAATAGTCGTAGATATAGCAAAGGGATTCGGATGGTTTTGTTCTAAAACATAGTTTTTCGGTATATCGGAAGAGTTTGATTCCTCAATATAAGAAAGAGAATCACCTTCAATTAGAAACTTCAGCCATTGAAGTCGGAAAAGTTCGCCCTCGCCGCCCGTGAATTTCAAATACACATCGTGCCTGCCCGATACCGAGTTTACCGCCGATGTAAATACCTCAAAAGCTTCCCAATCGCCGGTACTGCTGATATTGCATTCGGCAATTTTTTCCCCGGTATCGATAGAATCCAGCCATACTTCAATAGTACCTCCTGAAGTGTCACTCGAAGCTACGACAGCGAATGAATCAGGAGCTTTCGGATAATCTGCGTTACCGCCGAATTCGACTCCCGCATACAGTGCCCAATCACCGCTGTTAATGTTTCTCAAATAGGTGCTCGTAGAACTTACCCCAAATCTATTGGCAGGGTTTTGCGCGGCTATACGTGTATAAGCGTCCCGGTAAAGATAAAGGTCAAAAAAGGCTGATTTCCCTTCAACATAAAGCCCCTGCTGATTTCCGGTAAAATCATTGAACGTGGTTTGCTCTTTATCCAGGGCTGAGGCGTCTATAGACTCACCAATCTGAGTCCAGGTGAACCCGTCTGAACTGTAATAACCGTACATCATATGCTCATCTCGAAGTAATTTCAGCCACACTGTTGAACCAATCGTATTTTCTACTTCGTATGAGATATCCTCAAAACTAAATTTTAAAACGCTTTCACTTTCACTGTTAACTGTACTGAAAACTTTTACGTAATGTGTTTCAGGACCGTTAATTATCCATAAACCGGCTTCATCGGAGGCGGATTCCGGCTCGAAATCCACTTTTGTTATTAAAGAATAACTGTGCTCGCCGTCATTTTGAATTACAGTATTATTTCCTCCGTAAGGTTCCAGATATAACCAGCCCTCCCTTTCAGTTAGTGAATATGTCCCGTCGGGTGTATATCCCAGGAACGACCATTCGGGTTTCAATGTCGATTCATTGAACATGTCGGATTTCGGTACCATCCAGGGGATACCGCTGCTGGGGAGAGCCGGAGCCTGGACAGAATTAGTTGGAGGATATTGTATAACAGGGAAATCTTCATCGTCGTACGTTACCTGACAGAGCAGACCCTGACGCCCATGCGCATACCAATTAATGTTTTTATGATAACTATGGGGGATGGTCCAACTTGTGCTGTCTTCGAGCATAACTACAGGTGAGATATGGTTGGGTCTGTTGAAAGTGCCCGGGGAACCGGTAAAAATGTTACTTGAACTTGGCACAACCGTCCAGTCCGATTCATCGTCGGTTAGTGTGTCGCTGCGCATCACGTATTGTTTGCCAACTAGATGTTCCGCGAAACTGTAATAGTAATAGTCCTTGTACTTCCACATAACGGGTCCTTCCGCCCAGCCGTAGGTAGTATCCGCGTTAAGCCAGGTTAAATCGAGAACTGTCCCGGTAGGCTGACCATCCTCGCCCAATTCCACAATATGATTATTTACATGACCGGCTTTAGTGAGCAAATACCATTTCTCGGTTTCATCATCAACAAAAACGGAATTATCTACACCCAATCCCGACATACCAGCCGGAACCTGTATCATTGTTGGATCGCTCCATGGACCTTCGGGTTGATTTGCTGTAACGAAATACATACTGCCTCCTCCTCTTCCAAAGAAATGCCAGTAGGTTCCGTTGTATAAAACCATGTGTCCGCCCCAGATACCGCCACCGGGTTCATCTCCGTACCCGGACCAGGAAGCTGAGACCGGCTGTGCGATTACTTCCCAATGCACCAGATCGGTTGAATGATAAATTTTTGGTGTGGGATTAAACGAGGAACCGGATGTGTAAAAATGGTCGCCGATTTTTGTTAGTGTGGGATCGGGATGGTCACCGGGAATAATAGGATTTATATAGGTTTGAAACGATGGAGATTGTCCGTAAACGTAGTTTACCATTATAAGACAACAACTGAGTAATATTAACATTTTTTTCATTTCTTCCTCCTTATATTGTTTTGATATAACATTTTACAAGTAATTATTTTTTATATCTGTAAAAACACAGCTATTGATCCATGAAATATAAAACTTTTTCTGCGTATTATTCATAAAAACCATCTTTTTAATTAGAAAATAAACATATCCAAAATTCCGAATCATAAGAGAATTTTTTTAAAAAACTTTATTATAAAAGAATAAATGTAAAGCGCTATAAAGTCAAGGGGCCTATTCTCCTATTTTCGGGTAAGAAAATGGATAGTCTTATCTGTCCGGTAATAAATGATTTCCGGTACGTCTTATTTATTCTACAGTTTTCACGCCACCTGTTGTCTGTATTATCTTTTTTATTGTGCCGTCGGGATTGTAATAGAGATAATCTATGCATATTGAGCGCCTATGGTCGCCTCCGGTGGGGAGCGAGCCGTTATGATAAAAGAAATATGAGTCACCGTGATAATCTATAATTGCCGGATGAATGGTGGTGCTGTTATATGCGGTATCGGCAATTCTACCCCGGTAAGCCCACGGTCCTGTAGG
>CAZVXD010000043.1:0-14719 GCA_964631335.1 uncultured bacterium | reverse complement strand
CCGTCAGGTTCTGTTATCTCCCAGCTGATTACTTTCTCGCCGTTACATTCCTGGAAACAATTACTTTTAAGGCGTAACTGAAGCTCGCCTGTTTTTCCCAAATCGAGAGTATTGAAAGAAATTGCCTTGAAATCCTTTTCCCCAAAAGCAGAGTAGAATACTTTAAGGCAATAAGCGTTACCACATCCTCCTCCCGGAGCCAAGCCCATAACATCGCCCGGCTTAAAAGACTTAGACTTCTTCTCGTCTGAAACAATCACATCGAAAGAAACATCACAAGAACTACCATCCTCACAAAATTGAGTAATGGTAACCTTATACAATCCGGGATAAGGAAAATCGTACATCGTTTTTTCCGCTTGAACCGTAACAGGAGGAGGCAAAAACATTACCGGGGCTCCAAATCCGGCATTAAACACAAGGGGAGGCTGAATGGTGATGTTATTCGGTCCGAGAGCACAATCTTTGCCGCAGTCTCCTCTAACAGAAATTGTTTGCTTTTTTCCTTGTCCAAGATTTCTTACCCGGGTATTCCCCTTGACCGGTTTACCATTTACTAAAGCGGTAACATCACACTCACAATTAATAGAATCCACAGCCGGAGGTTCATAGTAAGGTTCCCCGTCCGATCCGGGTCTTGTCGGATGCAATCCACGTATAGGACTTTCCCCGATTATATTTCCTTCCCCGTCTTCCGCTTCCACTCTCCATCCTCCGGCAGGCAATGTTCTACTCCCCAGTTCTTCTCTTTCTCTTTCGTTTTCCGGGTAACAGACATTCCCTCCCCTGGGAGGATTCCCTTCCCGGCTGCCTATTCTTTCTGTTTGTTCTACCGCAGGTTCACAGCATCCTTCTCTTCTTTCCGGATCAGGGAAACTATGTTCTATAGTTACCCTGCCGCCAGGATGACATCTTATTATGAAGGTCATGAAGCAGGCTTTATCTCCCAGCCTTCTCCTCAACGCCTGTTCGGCAAGTCTGGCGCAATCACCCCCACCCGGTATACGTACTTCCCCGGTTCCTTCTCCGCAGCATCTATCATACCAATCAGGACCCAGGTCTGAAAGAGCCTGCTCCATTTCTCCCCTGATTTTTTCCCTTTCTTCTTCCCAGTATTCTGTTCTCTCGGCGGCAGCCTCTTCCCGGATTTCTTCGATCTCTTCTTCGGTTTCCGCGATATCTTCTTCCAGGCATTCGACCAATCTATGACAAAACTCATCGCAATCCCTGTAGGACGCGATTCTTATCTGGTTGAGCTCGAGAAGACACATAAGAGCCTGATAAGCGCTTTTCAACTGACCTAACATTGTATTAGCAAAGTTTTCCCATCCGGTTACGCCGACTCCGGTCGCGCTGGCTGCCTGCTGGGCCATCGCCTGAACCATAGCGACAATAAACGCGGGAGGCATAGAACCACTCGAACGGGCGCTTGCCATTAAAGATTTTACGACCCCCATCTTTTCTTTTATTGTCCGCGCTTTCTCGATGGCCTCACACCATTCGGGCGCCAGAGTACAACCTCCGGTTACCAGAGTCTCCTCGATAATTTCTTCCAAAATTTCTTCTAAATCCGGAGTAATCGCATCCAGCGCGGAAGTTACCAATCCTATTATATCGTCGATAAGAGAAAAATAAGCGTTATAAAAAGCCATCGTAGCTCTGTGGTCGGCTCCATTACGCCATCGAGTATAGAGTCTTAAAAATTCGGCGGTTGAGATGTTAAACATATTGTTAAGTGAATTTATCTGGTCATGTAAACATCTTATTCTTTCTTTATATGTTTCCAGATCCTCTTCTTTACAGGGATCGAGACCCTCGCAACATGGCCTATTATTACAACAACGTTCTTCTATAGGACAATTTTCAGATAAAAAAAAGTCCAGTTCACCGCTAAGTGATTGGGCCATAGTTTCCAGTTGTTTTTTCGCTTCTTCCCAGGCTTTCTGATTTTTTAAACTGCTCTCGAGCATTCCCGGTATTTTTTCTTCACAATATCTGCTCCAGTATTCCAATTTTACTTCAAGATTCTGCTTCCTTGTCCGCAGTTCAAGGATCCTGTTCTGAGTGGCAGAATCCGAAAAAAGCGGAGAGAATGGGTGTTCGCGATTTTCTTCAGAGGAAGAATCACAACCCTCATGTGTATAGTAAATATTATAATTTACGTTTCCAACCGGAATAGCTTCCCAACAAAATTTTATTTGTCCGGCAGGTATTTCAGCGTTTTCTTCCGGGGAAACAAGCTTAATCGTATATTTTTCCTTAATTCTTTCCTTATAATTAAAGGAGGAAAACCCACTCTTTACTTCACCGCCTCCCAGAGGATGCCCCGACGCGTCCAATGCCTGAACATACCAGGCATATTTTTTTCCTTCCTTAAAAGGCCTCGCGCTCAACGGATATCGAAAAACAGTAGAAGCGGTGTTTTTTTTAAAAAAGGGGATTTCAGAAACGGCGGCGATCTCAGCCTGTTCGGGCATTAGCTCAAATATTTTCAGCACATATCGTGCCCCTGAAATAGGTCGGGTAACAGACCACCGAAATACAGGGCTGGATTCAAATATCTCAGCGCCGTTACCCGGAGCTATCAATCGCAGCTCGGGGTATTCTACCCTGTGAGATAATTCATCTTCATTCAACACTTCACCATTAATGCTAAAAAGACGGACAAGAATTGTATATTTGCCCTCGGGTAATTTCCCCGTTCTCGCTATCAAATTCTCATATTCCGGAACAATCCAAGTGTCGGAAATCGGAGGTATACGGGAAGCATTATAGCGATTTATGCCGGATTTGATTTCGAATTTCTCGGTAGTTATTTTGGCAACGAGTCCCTTCCCTCTCTCGGTCGCCATAGCTACCATGTATACAGTCATTGGCTCCGGCGAAGTTATTGTGGCAGTAAGACAATCCTCAATATTAATCTCCAGAGATCTCGGTAAATCCTTTTTTATAGTTATCAGTGATGGGGTCTGTCCCCTTAAAAGAAAAAAGGACAGAAAAAACAGAACAACAAAAACTTTACCCGCCCTTTTAATAATCGGATTTTGAAGAACAAAAAGCATTCCAACCTCCTTATAGTTTGTATACAAATATTATAACAAATCCATGGTTTATCGCAATACATATACATCAATTGCTTTTCCCCCATTTTTTTATTAATCTCGTCGGCAAGAATCAAAGGAATTGCCGGAAAGGTTTGCGTCTCGGAGGATAAGCGGGCACGGTTTTAGATTTTGGAATCTCAGAAAGTGAGTAGGTACCGCTCAAGAAAAATGCCTCGGAAACCGAGCGGGCAGGGTCTTTTGACGAAGTCAAAAGGAGCGAGGTTGAGAGACAAGCAGCAGTTTCCACGCCGGGGAAACTGACCGCGGTTTTTCGAAAGCGTACCCCGAACGGCAATCGCACGGGAAATATCGCCCCACAAAAACATAAAGGAATCATTTTATTCATCATTTAACGCGCATCTATTTGTTTTCGGTCTTTCTCCTGTAAAAATCGGTATTCTTATAGTATATCAGAGCTCTATCAAAAACAACCTTTATCAAAGAAACAGTCGGTATAGCTATAAGCACGCCAAGAATACCCATCAATTTGCCAAATATCAAAACTGATAGTATGATTATTACAGGGTTAAGTTTTAACTCTTCTCCAACTATCATGGGAGTCAAAATCGTTCCCTCTATTATTTGCACCACTCCAAAAGTCAGAGTTATACCCAAAAGGTGATATATTGCCGATGGCATCGAATGATAAGCGAGAAGAGAAAATATGACTGCGGGAACGATACCCGTAAGTGGACCAAAATAAGGGATAAAGTTAAGTAACCCTGAAGCGAATCCGATAAATATCGCGAAATCTATACCCGATAAAATTAAACCTGTACTGTACAGAGTTCCTGTTATTAATCCTACCGTTAACTGCCCTCTTAAGAAATGTTTAAGCATACTATCTATATCTCCAATAATATCAAACACTCCTTCCCGCCAGCTTACAGGAATCAGTTCCTTGAATTTTTTCTTTAAATTATCTATATCATAAAGAATATATAAGGATATTAATGAAAAAATCACAAATTTAAATAAGAAAGAAATTGCCCCGCCTAAAAATTGAAAAAAATTAATTACCTGACCGGTAGTTTTTTCAATAAGTCTGCCAAAATTTTCCTGCATCAAATTTAAAGATTCATCCAACATGAAATTAATTTGCTTTAAAAAACCGCTTTCCTTTACCCAGCTTTTAACTACTTCTTTGTATTCGGGTATCTTATTATAAAAATCACTAATTTCTCTGTAAGCAGCCGGGACCAAAACAGACATAATCCCAAGAAATACAGCAAACAAAATAGTAACAACCAATCCGACCGCCAGACTTCTTCTCGCTCCCCTTTCTTCCAGAAAATCTACGAGCGGATCGAGTATGTAAGCGACAAGAAAAGCTATCAGAAAAGGCACAAAAATATCACCAAGAAGAAATATAAGCAGGAACGAAATAACCAAAAACCCACTAACCGCAAAAATCCCTTTCTTTAGATTTTCAAATTCAGCATTTTTATTCATAACACAGAAAAATCTCCTTTATGCCTATAAACTTAAAAAAAACAAAAAATTCTGACTGCATTTATAATTTACCGAATGAAAACATCCTGTCAACTCTTTTCAAACACCAATATTGATGACAATAAATATATCGCTCTTATTATAAGCCGACATGAAAGACAAAAACCAGGCAGAACACATAAATTATTCTATAAGAACTTTAAGAAATACCTAAAATCAATAAATACCTCTCTAGAAAAACCGGAGTATATTTTGAGGATTACTTTTATGAAGTTTGGTACCCCTTGACTTTTAGGCTCAATCACTGTACTTTCTCGAATAATGCGAATAGGAATCATTGGCGGAGGCCCTGCTGGGTATAGTGCAGCTATCAGATTATCTGAAAAAAGAAATAAAGTTCATTTGTTTGAGAAAAATAAAGTCGGTGGCGTATGTCTCAACGTGGGATGTATTCCGGCGAAATCTATTATTTACTCGGCAAGCCTTTTTGACAAAGTTAACCCGGGTAACAGAAAGCCAAATTGGAAAGAAATACAAAACAGGAAAAATATGGCAGTAAAAAAAGTCCTGCTTGGGCTTAAAGGGTTGCTTAAGGAAAACAAAATAGAAATCGTAGAAGAAGTGGCAACGCTTAATAGAGACGGATCTATAGAAGCCGACAAAAAATTTTCTTTCGATAAAGTTATAGTGGCTACCGGATCAAAACCCATTGTTCCTCAATTCCGCGTGCCGAAAGACGCATGGAGCAGCACAGAAGCGCTTGAAGCGTCAGAGTTGCCGGAATCGATTGTTATAATAGGCGCTGGTTATATAGGAATGGAATTCGGCTACATTTTTTCTTCTCTGGGGAGCCAAGTCTCTTTAATAGAAAAAGAGAAGGAAGTATTACCGGGAGAAGATATCGAATCGGCCGCTATCTTGCGGAAAAGCCTTTTGAAAAAAGGATTAAAGTTTTATTTATCTTCGTCAGTTATCGAGGTAAAAAAGGAAAGGAAGAAATTTAAGGTTATTTTTAAAAAAAACAATAAAGATGAAGAAATTGAAGGAGACAAAGTTCTTATTGCAATAGGTAGAACACCTAATACAGATAACCTGCCTAGCGAAATTTTAGAAAGGAATAAAGCAGTTAAAGTTAATGAATTTTTAGAAACACAGATTGAAAACGTTTTTGCTGCGGGAGATTGTACAGGGGATTATCTTCTTGCACACTCAGCTTACAAGGATGCCGAAATCGCGGCACGAATTATCTCCGGGGAAAAAATCAGAAAAAGCAGCTGTGTCATTCCGAGAGTCGTTTATACCGAGCCGGAACTCGCTTCTGTGGGGAAAACGGAAGAAAAGGCCCAATCGGAGGGAATAGATTATATTGTTTCAAAAACTCCTTTTGCCTCAAACCCCAGAGCTATAACAACCGGAAGAATCAGAGGACAAATCAAGCTTATTCATACAAAAGACGGCAAAATTATAGGAAGTAATATAATAGGAGAAAACGCTTCTGAGCTCATACCTCTAATAGGGTTAGCAATAAATGAAGATATAAGCGTGAAAAAACTTTCGGAAACAGTCTTCCCCCACCCTACATTTTCAGAAATTATAGGGGAGGTTGCCAAACAGGCTAAAATAAAATGAAAAAACAGATATTTCTTAACATCAGGCGAGACGACGTAAGAGTAGCAGTTCGCGAAAACGGGGAACTGGTCGAATTTTATATAGAAAGAGGCGACTCTTCTTTTGCCCCGGGTACGATTATTAAAGGAAAATTAATTGCCATTCGAAAAGAATTAAACGCGGTATTTGTAGATATCGGAGCACAGTCGGCAGGTTTTCTGCCACTAAATGATTTTTATCTCTCTCTTCCTCACAGAAAAAACGATGAAGAAGGCCTGGAGTTTTTAGTTCAGGTTAAAAAGGAACCGTACGGTTCGAAAGGCGCCAGATTGACGACATTTATAGCGATTCCGGGCAGATACCTTGTTCTTATGCCATTCAAAGAAGCTTTTGGAGTTTCAAGAAAAATAAGAAAAGATAAGGATAGACAAAAATTAAAAAAGATAGCACGAGAACTGTATTCTAACGACGGCATGGGGATTATAGTCAGAACCGCCTCTTCTGGAGAAGATATTAACGTTATGAGATCAGATCTTTCAGAACTGAAGAAAACATGGGAAAGAATAGAAAAGCAAAGCAAAATAGTGGAAGCTCCTTATGTTCTATGGACAGACGAAGATTTGCCTATAAAAATAACCCGGGACCTGCTCGATGAATCCGTTTCTGAATTTATCGTGGATTCAGAAGAAGCTTACAAAAAAATAAAGGAATACCTGGGCAGAAAAAAATCCTCACTGATAAAAAAAGTCAGTTTATATAAGAATCACATCCCCATATTCAACCACTATTGGATTGAGCAGGAATTGCGTTCCATATTCAGAAGAAAGATATACCTTAAAAGCGGAGGTCATATCGTAATCGATGAAACAGAAGCCCTTACGGTTTTTGACGTCAATACAGGTTCCTACAGAGGAAAAGAAAAAACAGAAGAGATGATATTCAAAACAAACTGCGAGAGTGCCGTAGAAATAGCACGACAGCTAAATTTGAGAGACATCGGAGGAATAATTATAATCGATTTTATAGATATGCGAAAAAAGAAAAACCAGGAAGCGCTTTTGAATTTATTTAAAAAACAATTAAAAAGAAGTAAAGCAAGATACAAAATAGTGCCCAAGCTTTCTCCAAACGGACTTCTGGAGATGACCAGGGAAAGAGCCCGCAAAAATATCGCAAAGAGATTTGTCGAACCATGCCCTTATTGCAGAGGAAAAGGTTACGGATTAAGCGCCCCTTATTTGTTGTCGAGATTCACAACCTGGCTGGAAAAGAAAGGCAAATCATTACTTAACACAAAAGTACGTATTGTCGCCAATCCAAGAGTTGCCATATACTTTGAAACAGAAGGGAAAAACACGCTGGAATACTCCTGTGTAAAAAACAAAATGCATATAGAGGTTATTCACAACGAGAGCAATCCTATCGAATTAGTGGAAGTTATTACTTACGACAACGAAAATGTCATAAAAGAAGAAATATGAAAAAGCTTTTTCTTTTTTTGCTTTTACTTCCCGGATGTATATATTATAACACTTTATACAATGCACAAAAATACTGCGATGAGAAAAATTATAGCAGAAGCTTAGAAAAATGTAAAAAAATCCTCGAAAGATATCCGAAATCAAAGTACGTGGACGACGCTATTTTCCTTATGGGGAAAAATTATTACCACTTAAATAAACCTGACGAAGCAAGACAAAATTTCAAAAAAATCGTAGACTATTTCCCGGAATCTCCTTTCAGATACGAAAGTTATCTCTTTCTCGGAAAAATAGCACTCGAAAAGAAAAACGAAAACGAAGCCGCCATATTCCTCGAAAGAGCTTCCCAATCAAACGATCCAGACATAATAATTGAAACATTTAAAACAAAATTAGAGTTATATTTATTGACAGAAGAACCCGAAAAAGTAATCGAAGAAGGCCAAAATTTTATTAAAAAATACAGCAGGAATCTGGCAGAAGCCTATTATTTAATCGGAGACGCGAACAGATTAATCGGTAAAAATGATGAAGCTTTAAAAATGTACAAGAATGCTTTGAAAGAAAGCAGCCGCTTACCTTCGGGAAAACTTATTCTGAACCTGGCTGATTTGTACGTAGAAATGGATAGCCTTTCAAAAGCTCTCTCTATAATTGAAAAGGGAAAAGTGAACGATACTCTGTCCCTGCTTAAGGGAAAAATCCTGATGCAAAAGGGAAATTTAGAGGAGGCAATCAAGCCGCTGGAATCTGCCGGCAAAAAGAAAGATAGTCTGGGAGTTGTTGCTCAATATCACATAGGAGAAATAAAAGAACTACAGGGAGACACTTCCGGAGCCCTTGAATCATACAAAAAAGCGGAATCACTGGGCAACTTTGAAGGAATTAGCCGTAAAGTGCGGGCAAGAAAAGAAATTATCGAAAATATCGACTTGCTTAAAAAGCTATCAGAGAAAGAAGAAGAAGAAGAAGAAGAAAAAGAAGAAACAGAACAAATCCAGGAAAAAAAAGATTCCTCATATATATTCTTCAGAATAGGAGAAATCTATTATCTGGATTTGAACGAAAAAAACAAAGCCGTTGGATGGTATAAAAAAGTACAAGAGCAATTCCCCACAAGCCATTACGCTCCAAAGGCTATTTTTACATTATTGAATATAGAACTGAACGAAAATTTGACCTCTTCACAGGAAGCCAATAAACTTTTCACTATTTTAGAAGAAAAATATCCAAATACAAAATACACGGAAAAAGCAAAAGAGCTTTATGGATCCTGCCTTCAAGATACTATCGGTACGAGAGAATAAAAAACTCGGGGCCTATCAAAGGATTACACTGAAAGACAATCAGATGCATAAATCTGCCGGGTGCGGAAATTTCATCATGGTAGGATTACCCGGACTCGACCCTTATCTTTCAAGACCTTTTTCTTTTCTGGATATAGACAAAAGCGGTTTTTCAATTCTTCTTAAAATAAAAGGCAGGGGAACAGAGCTCTTAGCTCAAATAAAGAAAGGAGATAAACTGAAGATTCTCGGACCTCTGGGAAAAACTTTTTGTCCGCCGGAGAAAGGCATCCTTATCGCTGGAGGAATAGGAATAGCTCCCGTTTATTTCCAATCTGGCTGGATGAAAGGGGGCACACTTTTTTACGGAGCTAAAAACAAAAAAGATTTAATTCTTATTCACGAATTCAAAAAGCGAGGCTTTAAGGTAAAAACAATAACCGAAGAAAATGGCGGTCTTGTCACCAACATTGTAAAAAAACATAAGGGCGAATTGAAAAATAAACAAATATTTATCTGCGGCACAATAGAAATGATTAAAAAAATAAAAAAAGCGCTAAACAAAGGCCAAATAGATAAAACATACGTGTATATGGAAAAAAGAATGGGTTGTGGGTTGGGAGGATGTAAATCCTGCGCAGTAAAAACTCTTGAAGGGTACAAACTCGTATGCAAGGAAGGTCCCATATTCTCTCTAAAAGAGGTATCCCTTGATTGATTTATCGGTACAAATAAACTCGCTAAAATTAAAAAATCCAATATTACTTGCTTCAGGTGTCTGGGACTTTGAATATACAAAAATTGTAGATTTCAAAAGATTGGGGGGAGTTATCTGTAAAGGAGTTTCACTAAATCCGAAAGAAGGAAATCCTCCTCCCAGAATCACAGAAACCCCCTGCGGAGTCATCAATTCCATCGGTCTGGAAAACAAGGGCCTGGAGAATTTCAAGACTGAAATTCTGCCCGAATTGAAAAAACTTGATGTTCCTATTTTCGTTAATATTTTCGGAGAATCTATAGAGGAATTTAAAAGAGTTACATCTGGCATCAGAGGAGTATCGGGACTCGAAGTAAATATTAGTTGCCCCAATGTAGGTAGAGGAGGCGAAAATTTCGGAAAGGATCCTGAAATGGTTTTTTCCGTAACCAGAGCCGTGCGAGAAGAGACAGAATTACCGGTTATAGTTAAACTTACTCCAACTTTTGAAAAGATAGCTGAAACCGCTCAGGCCGCCAAGGAAGGAGGGGCAAATGCTGTTACCGCTTCCAACACTTTCTCCGGAATGGTTATAGATATAGAAAACAAAAAACCTTTATTCAAAAGAATAACAGGAGGACTCAGCGGACCCGCAATAAAACCCCTCGCTTTGTACAATGTGTATAAAATTAGAAATGCCGTAGATATACCAATTATAGGGTCGGGAGGAATCGCAAATTACAAAAATGTGCTTGAATACCTGATAGCCGGAGCTTCGGCGGTTCAACTCGGCAGCATTATCTTTAACAACCCCCTTGCACCAATTGAAATCCTGGATAATTTAGAATGCTGGTTGGTAAAAAAAGGTTATAAAAAATTAGAAGATTTAAACAAAAAATGAAAAAAGAAGCAAAAGACTATTTGATAGTATCTTTAGATGTTCCTTCAATCGATGAAAGTATGGTGATAGTAGACAATTTAGAAGGGTTAGCGGATTTCTTTAAGGTGGGATTAGAACTGTTCACTCGGGGAGGACCTGAGGTAGTAGAAATTTTAAAAAAGAAGGGTAAAAAAGTCTTCCTTGATTTAAAATTGCATGATATACCAAACACAGTTTCAGGCGCGGTTAATGCGGCAGCCGCTATTGGTGTTGACATGTTGACTCTGCATACTCTGGGCGGATTCGAAATGATGGAAGCCGCTCAAAAAGCATTATGGAATCGAGCCCTCGAAAAGCCTATAATCCTTGGAGTCACAATACTAACAAGCCTGGATGAAGCTTTTTTAAAAGACGTCCTGGGTATAGAAAAATCTTTAAAAGATGAAATACTGGATTTAGCCTCAATCGCGAAAAGCGCGGGATTGGGAGGAGTTGTAGCCTCTGCCGAGGAAGTTTCTTCTATCAAAAACCGCTTGGGTAAAGATTTCACTGTGGTGACACCGGGGATAAGGCCGGAGGGAACAGAAACAGGGGATCAAAAAAGGTTTACTACACCTAAAGAGGCAATAGCGAACGGCTCGGATTATTTGGTTGTGGGAAGACCTATTATAAAATCCGAAGATATGCACCGGGCAGCCGAGAATATAATTAAGGAGATTGAAAATGGACTACAAGAAACTGCTTGAAAATTCGAATGCTTTACTCCAAGGACACTTTTTGTTGACTTCGGGATTACATTCAGATAAATATATCGAAAAAATGAGGATATTGGAAAATCCGGCATTAATGGAACCTTTCCTTGAAAAGATGAAAGATTTAAGCCCAAGAGCCGACTGGTTCGTAGGCCCGACTCTGGGAGGAGCAATTATAGCTTTTGAACTGGCAAGATTAGCCGGGAGAAAAAGTGCTTTTGCCGAAAGAACCGAAAAAGGGAGAGCGTTGAAAAGAGAATTCGAAATAAAAGAATCGGATAAAATAGTAATAGCAGATGATATTTTAACCACTGGAAGTTCAATCAAGGAAACAATTAAGGCTGCCGATAAAGGAGAAATTGTGGCTGTGGTTGTAATGATTGATCGTTCAGTAGAGGATATAGAGCTCGGCATCCCTGTTAAATCCGTTCTTAAGTATCCTATAGAAATCTTTCCCCCGGATAAATGTCCTCTTTGCAAAGAAAAAAGACCAATAACCAAAAGAGGTGGAAAAAGATGAATAAAGAGTATGAAATCGATATTAAAGATTATCTAAGAATAATAAGAAGAAGGAGAGGAATAGTTATAGGTATTATCGCAGTCTGCCTTATCCTTTCTGTTCTTTACTTTTTTTACGCGCCCCCAAATTTCACATCTACGTCTAAAGTCCTCGTTAAAAGAGTTGAATCGATCTTTACAAGCACTTACTATAAATCTCCCACCGAGGAAGAACTAACCAATCATATTTTTCTAATCAAAAGCTATCCGGTGCTCGAAAAAACCGCTAACAGTTTCTCGGAAAACGAACTTGAAAAAATGGGAATCAAAAGCAATAAAGAAGCCTTTTCTCTTATAAAAAGCGATATGGAAAACGGAAGAATAGAGGTAAGCGTTAAAGGAGAATCACGTATTATAGAAATAAAAGTAACCGAAGCCAATCCGTACATCAGCCAGTTCTTTGCAAACAGACTGGCGGAAACTTACAGGGATTTCGACATCGAGATTAAAAAAGAAGATGCTCATTCCACTTATGACTTTATCGCGGACCAAACCGAAAAAGTTCAGAAAGATTTAGAAGAATCTGAAGAAAAACTAAAAGAATTTAAAGAAAAATATGGAATTTTAGGTATCTCATCTGAGATAGAAGAATTCATAAAACAGATGTCTGATATAGAAAAAGAACTTAAAACCGCTTCAATCGAAGCAGAAGTTCTGGAAAAAAAACTTAGCGCGATAAAATCTAAATTGAACGAACAACAGAAATCTTTACTTACGGAAGCTTCTCAAACCTCGTATAATGTTCTGGTAGACTTAAAGAGACAGCTTACAACGCTGGAAAACGAAAAAGCGAATCTGTTAATCCAGGGATATTCTCCCGAAGATCAAAAAATATTGCGCATAAATCAGTCTATTCAATCTTTAAAAGAAAAGATGGGCACGGTGGCAAAAGAACTTTTGCAAAAAGAGGGAACCCTCGATCCTCTCGTACAGATGGAAGATTTTATGCAACAATCCGTAAATCTAACCATCGATTATGCTGTTGCCAGAAGCAGAATCGAAGCACTGGAAGAGGCATTAAGATATTATAAAGAAAGACTTAACAAAATACCGAAAAGAGATCTAGAACTCGCGCGATTGGAGAGAGAAAAAGAAGCAAACAAAAAAATATATCTTATGCTGCTGGAAAAGAGAGAGCAGGCTCAAATCACAGAAGTTAGAGAGAGCGGAGGTATTTCAATACTCGAGTTTGCTCAATTACCGAAAGGACCCAACACAATGTCAAAAATTAAAAAAAGTGTGCTATTTTTCATTCTCGGCATTCTAATGGGCATTGGAGGCGGTTTTATAGTGGACTATGTAGATTCCGCGGTTAGAGATGAGTTTGAAATAACGAGAATTTCCGCATTACCTATTCTCGGAAGGATTCCTGTCGTTGAAAATGACAAAAAAGGCAAAAACAGGGAAACTCTTTTTGTATTAACGGAAAAAGAATCCAGAAGCCATATCGCGGAAGCTTTCAGGAGTCTGCGCGCGAATATAAAGTTATCGAGAGCAGAAGGATTTCCCTCCTCAATTCTGATAACCGGACCGGACACCGGTTCCGGAAAATCAATGGTAGCTATTAATCTGGCTCTTTCCTTCGTATCCTCCGGCAAAAAAGTACTTCTGGTAGACACGGACCTCCGACGGCCCGCGATAGAGAAATATCTAAAAATAAAAAAAACAAAGGGGCTCACAGAATTACTAATAAATGAAGAAAAAGAAATACAGCCTATCTCTGTTGATGGCTTAAAGGTAATTCCCTCGGGAGAACTACCGCCAAACCCATCCGAATTACTCGATTCAGACAGGATGAAAGACCTCCTTAAAAAATGGAAAAAAGAATACGATATAGTTTTGCTAGACTCTCCTCCGTTAATGACGGTTAGTGACAGCAGAATACTGGCTGCCGAAGTTGAGGAAACTTTACTGGTCGCCGCTTACGGAGAAACCAATCGCCATCTTATAGCCCAAACCGCAGAACTCCTGAAACAACTCTCAATCAGAGCCCTTGGATATGTACTTAACAAAGTAGATATTCATAAAGAATATGGTTATTATGGATATTATTACGGATATTACTATCAGGAAAAAAGCAAAACTAAAAGTTAGGTCTCCCTATGCAGTGATACTCAAAACCTGACTCTTTCACCCTGAGCGGATCGTAGATATTTCTACCGTCGAAAATTATCTTTTTATTCATTAATTCTCCAATCTTCTGGAAATCCGGATTCCTGAATTCATTCCACTCCGTAAAAATCAACAGGGCTTCAGATCCTTTAAGACAATCATAAGGTCTACTACAATATTCTATTTTATTCCCGAAAATACCTTCGGCGTTTTCTGTCGCTTTAGGATCATACGCTTTTATTTTTGCTCCTTCGGCAAGGAGAAGACTTATTGTAATTAGAGAAGGAGCCTTCCTGATATCATCGGTCTGAGGTTTGAAAGAAAGCCCCCAAACAGCTATTTTTCTTTCTTTGAGCCCTCCAAATCTTTCTTTAATTTTTTCGAATAAAAGCCTCTTTTGAGTTTCGTTAACCTTATCCACACTCCCGCAAATATGCATTGGCAAACCGCATTCCCTGCCTTTTTGTATTATTCCCTTTACATCCTTAGGAAAACACGACCCCCCATATCCAATTCCGGGAAAAAGAAACTTGGAACCGATTCTGGGGTCTTTCCCCATACCTATTCTCACTTCTTCGATATCAGCACCCACTTTATCGCATAGATTTGCCATCTCGTTCATGAAAGATATTCTGCAGGCAAGCATTGTGTTACTCGCATACTTGGTCATCTCGGCGCTCTCGATTCGCATAACGAGAACCGGATTACCCGTCCTTACAAAAGGCTCATAAAGATCCTTAATTTTTTCCGCAGCTTCAAAATTATCGGCTCCTATTATAATCCGGTCCG
>CAZVXD010000042.1:6879-14857 GCA_964631335.1 uncultured bacterium | reverse complement strand
CTCTCCCATTTCGAAGGGAACCCACTCTCCGCCTTCGATTCGCCAGGAAAATCTTCCAAGAGGCATAATGCTTCCCTCTCTTGACAGAAAATCTCCTTCTGCCGAGCAGATAAGAACCCAATCGGTATTGGATTCTATTGTACCTTTTATGGCTCCGGGAAATTCGATGGGAGAATTTAACGGACTTACAAAACCTATATCGATTTTTTCAGATCTGATTTCAAGTGAAAGATATTCATCTTCACCGAAATCACCCTGACTGAATATCTCTTGATTGATAAGAAAAGGCAATAATATAAATAATATCATTTCTTTACTACTAATTATACTTAATAAATAAATATTGTCAAGCGTTTTTAACGAGTCTAACTACGAAATACACATTTTCTACCCTTGACAAAATCCGCTACAATTATTATAATTAATTTAACTAAATAGTTAGTTAAGGAGAAAGGTTGGCTAATAAAAATAAAAAGAGCACAAGAGAAAAAATAATAAAGATGGCTACAACTCTTTTTGCCGATAAGGGTTTCGATGCCGCGACTGTGGATGAAATAGCGGCGAAAGCTAATGTTAATAAAGCGCTTATTTATTATTATTTTAAGAGTAAAAAAGATTTGCTCGCTAAAATTTTTGATAGTTTTATAGAGGAAGGTTTGGTTCGGTTTCAGGAACTGTTTTCGAGGATGGAATCGAAGGAAGTTTTCGATTCGAGAGATCGCGTGGATGAGCTGATGGTGATCTTGCTCGATTTTATGAAGGAAAACAAGGAAATTTTGAAATTGATGCTTATGGAATCTATAAAAGGGGAAAGGGATCCTTTTCTTGAAATAATGAAAAGGCAGGCGGGTAAAGAGCTTGCAGGATTGGCGGATGATGCTCGGGATATGGGGATATTTCTTGACGAGGATGCGACTCAGATGTGGGTAACCGAGTTTTTTACGGGTTCGATCCCCATGATGGTGTATATGATTTATAGAAGCCGATGGGCTGAATTTTTTGGTGTTGCCGAGGAGGTTCTGGACAAAATGTTTGTTAACGCCTTCGATGAAACTCACATCGAACATCATAGGAAATAATGCTTTTTTTGATGAATGTTAAGGTTTTTTTTATGTGGAATGGCTGGTTGGTACTATTTTGCAATTCAAATATTCAACCAATCAACTGTTTTCGATAGAAGATCATAAGGGAGGAATAATGCCGAAGAAGTTTTTTTTAATTTTTGTTTTTATTGTGTGTTTTATTTTGTTGGCGGAAGGAACAGGTCAAGGAATTACTGCCGAAGAAATTATTAAAACGATGACTGAGACTCTGAACCCCGAGCAGTCGGAAGCGGTAGTGGAGATGACAATAACTACTTCCGGTGGGCAAGAAAGGACTTTTGTTTATAAGGCTTACTCTAAAAACAGCGGGGAGAAAAATCTGATGAAATATCTCGAGCCGGGAAGAGTTAAAAATCAGGCGATTCTAATGTTAAATAACGCCGATGATATCTGGATGTATTTTCCGGGGACTAATAGGGTCAGAAAGCTGGCGACTCACGCAAAAAGACAAAAAGTCCAGAGCAGCGATTTTTCTTATGAGGACCTCGGTTCTTCTAATGAGTTCATCGAAAATTACAATTCTGTTTTGCTCGGTGAGGAAGAAAAAGAGGGAGAGTTATGTTATAAACTTGAATTAACAAGAAAAGAGGATTCCGATGCCGGCTATTCCCGTCTTATTGTATGGGTCGAAAAGGAAAATTATGTTCCCCTGGTAATAGACTATTATCATGAGAAGGATCCGGAGCTTCTGGAAAAGGAACTTATTTTAAGTGATATAGAAATGATCGACGATATACCTACTCCTATGAAAATGTTAATGTACAATAAGCTCGATAATACGAAAACTGTTATGGAATTCAAAGAATTGATCTATGACGTGGATTTACCCGATAACCTATTTACGGAAATGGGGATGAAAAAGTGAAAGGAAGGGTCTTTTTTAATAAATCTGTTTTTATTGTAGTTTTTTTAAGCTTTGTGTTAGTATCTTTTGCTGACGCGGAAGAGCTCGATATCTTCGGTTATTTCGAGCCACAATATGTTTTTCTTTATCAGGATGGAAATTCTTATCAGTTAAATTCGGATAAACTCAGGATCGATCTTCGGAGTTCTGTTTCCGGAGCGGAATTCGGTGCCGATCTAATATATAATCTCTACTTCGGAAAGAAAAGTTGGAACTTTCTCGATTTTTTGCCCTCGGTATTCGGAGATGGCATTCCTCCTGAGATGCGTTCTTTATTCAGATACAAATTCATTGATACTTTGTATCTTGATAATGCGTATGTTAGAATGTCGAATTCGAAGATCGCTTTTACTCTTGGTAAGCAGCAGCTTTCTTTCGGAACAGGTTATTTTTCTAATCCGGTTGATTTATTTAACTCGAAAGATGTCTTAGACCCTACTTATGAACAAACAGGTCATAACGGAGCCAGATTGGATGTTATGCTGTCGAACAGAATAAATGTTATGCTTCTTTATTCGCCCATTGCTGAAGTATGGGAAAATTCCGGAAAACTTCTTCGTTTTAAAATTGGTTTGGGTCATTTTGATTTTGTTCTTACCGGATATGAATTTAGAGATAGACTAACCGATTTCTATTCGGCCTTCGTAAGGGACGAGCGAAGGAGGCTTGCCGGATTTGAGTTTGTGGGACAGCTTTTTGGTTTGGGTGTCTGGGGTGAAGGAGCTTATAATTTCATGGAAATTTCTGATGATTTTTACGAGTTTATGGCCGGGGGTGATTATACCTTTGAATCGGGTCTTTATGTTTTGTTCGAGTATCATCGAAATGAAAGAGGAAAATCGAATTACGAGGATTATGATATTAATGATTGGCTCAGATATTATCTGGGAGAAAGAAAGACTATAAGCAGGGACCAACTTTACGGGATGATAAGTTATCCTTTAACCGATTTGATTAGCCTTCAGCTGTTATCCATTTTAAGCGTATCCGATGGCAGTGTCGCTTTTGTTCCCATGATTAATTATAATATATTTGAGAACGTGGATATAGATGTAATGGGGAACATCTATGCGGGTAGCGAAGGAAAAGCTTATAGTAGAAAACTTGGAAATGGTATGCTTATTCGCGGAAGGGTGTACTTTTGATAAAATAAAAAAACAAAGTTTAAAATGCAAAATGAGAAAATTGGGATTTAGGATTTAGTGAAAAAACAAAAAGAAAATCTTTGGGGTTTTTGTGGTTCAATAATTTTTTTGGTAGTTGGGATGAGATTCTGAATTCTTTTTTATAAAAGGGGGTTTAAGATGAGAGATAGATTACTCAAATCCTGGGGGCGTTTTTCGATGACTCACCCCTGGCGGATTTTAATCGGTCTTTTCCTTGTGGCGGCGATTTGTGTAATATTTGTAGCATATCAATCCGCGAGTAAACGATTCACAATGGAGATGAGCTGGTCTGATATGATGCCGGCGAATGACTCTATGGCGGAAGAATTCGACAGAATTTTAAAAGAATTTCGCAGCGCTTCCAATACGATAGTGGTGGTTCGGGGTGAAGAAAACGATATAAAGAAATTTGCCGATCAAATAGCTCCGCAAATCGAGAATCTGACCGAATATGTGGAAGAGGTCTACTATAAAATTGATAAAGACTTTTTATCCCGGCACGGTTTTATGCTTATGAAGGAGAAGGACCTGGAAAAAACCTATGATATGTTTTCCGATTTGAATCTTATACCTCTTCTGGAAAGCATAAATGACGATTTTGAAGAAGAGTATATGGGGGACGATGAAGCCCTGAGCACAAAGGAAAAAGAAGACGAAGCGGTGGCGGCTCTCGACGGATTTCAGTACTGGATTTCAGCGATGGGGAAATTTATCGATAATTCCGAGGAAGCGGATAAAAAATTGGCGGAAAGTGCTGTCGACAGATTTCTTTACGGTGATCTTTATTTTATTTCTCATGATAAAAGAGTTCTTTTGATGACTGTTAAACCGACTTTTACCGAGATGGATATAGAAAAAGATGTGGCTTCAACCGACTCTATATATTCGATTATAAACAGAACTTTAGAAAAAGATTATCCGCATGTTAAGGCTGGTTTAACCGGTAATATTCCTATCCAGAGAGATGAAATGCACTATACGCAGAGAGACATGACTTTGGGATTTATCCTTGCTTTAATTCTTGTAATGCTGCTTTTTGTTTTAACTTTCAGGATGTTCAGTATTCCGATACTCGCGGGAGTTAACCTTATACTTTCAATCATAATTACTGTGGGACTGGTCGCCATTTACCCCGGAAGATTAAATATAATGACAGCCATGTTCGGTGTTATTTTGATCGGGCTCGGTATAGACTATGCTATACACATTATTTCTTTATATAGTGAACGCCGGGAAATCGATTCCGATGCTCCGACCGCAATGGGAGAAGCATTGGTTCGTTCGGGAGGTGGAATTATGACCGGAGCTTTAACTACTGCCGCGGCTTTTTTTACTCTTACCGTGTCGGTAACCAGAGGTATAAAAGAGATGGGAGTCATTTTGGGTATTGGAATCCTGTGCGCTATGGCTGTGACCATGATCGGGTTGCCTGCTTTCCTTTCGGCAATGGAAAGGTTTTCTTTCAGATTTTTAAAGAAACCTTTTCAGCCCAAACATATTGAATTTACGGCGCTGGAGAAATTCGGTAAAAGTATAAACCGGCGTCCCTTCGTATATCTTTTGATAGGATTTTTACTTACCGGTTTTTTCTTCTATCAATATAAATACAGGTTAAAATTTGATTATAACATACTAAACATCGAACCGAAAGGTCTTCCCAGCGTAATGCTTCAGGATACAATTGTTAATACCTTTGGACTTTCTATAGATTACGCGATGGTGACTGCCTCCACGATAGAGGAATCCTATACTGTTGCGGAAAAAGCTAAAGAAATGCCTTCATTTTCTATGGTAGAAAATATAGGAGATTACTGTCCACCTATGGATAAACAGAAAAAGAGAATTGTTTACATAAATAAAATTAGGAATTTACTGAATAAAAGCGAGGGTAATTTTCCGATATATCCGAGTAACCTGCAGGATTTGATAGAGCAGTTAGAAAGACTCGATATGAACATTTATGAACTTTCACAGCTTGCGTTCCTGGGCGGACAGGATGAAGTAGATGAAAAATGCAAAAGTATAATAGGCGATCCTGAATCCGAAAGTCCAAAAAATATGATTTTGAGTCTTGTGGATAAAATAAAAGAAAGCCCCGAACTTTCGATCCGGAGACTTAATAGATTCCAGAAGTTATACGAGCCTTTATTGAGAAAGAAAATTTATGATATGGCTAACCCCGATTTTTTGACTCTCGATAGTATCCCATATAATATTAAGAGCCGATATGTCAACAATGACGAAGATATTTTCCTGGTGAATATATATCCGAGAGAATATATATGGAATTTCGAAAACATGAGAAGGTTCAGCAAGCAGGTCGAGCTGGTTAGTAAAAGAGCCACAGGTCTTCCTCTTGTTTTCCTTCGTTTGATCGATTTGATTGGTAGAGACGGAAAAAGAGCCACTGCACTTACTTTGTTTTTAGTTGTTCTTTTATTGTGGCTGGATTTCAGGAGTCTGAAACTTGCTCTTTTAGGTATTATTCCCCTTATCGCCGGAGGTTTATGGATGCTGGGGCTTCTTTCGACTTTCGGTATGATGCTTACGGTAGTTAACGTTGTAGGCATACCCATGATTGTGGGAATAGGCATAGATGACGGAGTTCATATATTGCACAGATACAGGGTCGAGGGATTCGATAAGACCCCTCGTGTTCTAATGAGCACCGGTAAAGCGGTGCTGCTTACCTCTCTTACCACAATGGCTGGTTTCGGTTCTTTGATGATTTCCAAATACAGAGGTTTTATAGGTCTCGGCGCGCTTCTTGTTTTCGGTGTCGGAGCCTGTTTTATTACAACAGTACTTTTTATTCCTGCTATAATTAATATCGCGGAGAGAATAGTTAAGAAGAGAAATTCTAAAGAAAAAATGATTGAAGATAAGAAAAATTAGCCACTAAGTCTCAAAGGCGAGAAGTTTAAAAAAATACATGATTTTAGTTTTTTCTTTGCGTCCTCTGCATCTTTGCGGTGAATTAATTCTGTTTAATCTTGTGGTTAAGGTTAATCAAATGAAAATTTTTATTAAGTAGGCTACAAGCATAGCGAGAGTAAAACTTGACAGTGTTCCAATAAGTATATACTCCGCCTCTTTTCTTCTCGAATGATCTTTTATTTCTCCGAATCTGAAAATTGTCTTAGCGGTTACCAGAAAAGCGATTGCCATAACGTTATCGCTTAAAACAAATATGTAAATCAATGTTCTTTCTAAAATTCCTATCCACATACCCGCTTTTTCAAGGCCTGCAGCTTCTTTTATCTGTTTTCTTAAAGGCGCGGTGGCAGTACCTATTATGTACCCGGATGGCCAGATTAGTATTATAAATCCGAGCGTTATCGATAGTACTCTTTTTGAATTCCAGAGACTTTTTACAAGACCGAAAATGAGAGATAAATCATTTCCTGTGAGCAAAAACCATATTACGACCAATACAGATGTAAGCAATATCTGACTTAAAAAGAAATCAAAGAGAGTTCTTCTTTTCGGTAACATGATCAGGCACGCGAGAGAGTGAGCGACAAACCCGAGAGGTAGTATCCACAAATCTGCCCATGATGAAGAAATGAGGTATATTAACAGCGCGTAAATCGCCGATGAAATATACAGCCATTTGGATTTTGTTTTTTTCTCTTTTACCTTATTAGTCAAATTCGCGAATCCGAATATTAAACTGAGTGCCGAATGAGTTATTAATAATCTTAATAGAATATTAATGTCAATCATAATAATCTCCAGTACTTATAATTAATTTTATAATCTTCATAACTTATAATTTTTCTCAATTAAATGTTTAAACAGTTCAAAAGATTCATTCAAGGCGAAATGTCCGCCCAATTGCAATCTCTGATTTACCGCGGGTTGTGAAATGCCGAGTTTTTTACTGATGGTAGTCTGTGTATTTTTGTAAAGCCATAGAAGTATGGCTTCAGCTTGTTCGACAGACCAGCGTCTGGTTATGGAGTCAAGGGAAGAAGCAATAAACTCCAGTTGTTTGTTTGGTTCATCTGAACTGGATTTTATAGAAAGCCTTCTGTATTTTGATATATTGTCGAGCGCAATACCGGATAATCTAAATGCTTCACCGTCGCTTTCCGGGATGTTTTCTTTGTTTAGCGATTCGATTTTTCCGATTCCGATAGCGATTCTGACATCTATATTTTTTCCTTTTATTGTTTCGGTCAAAAGCCGGGCTTTCAGGAATATTGCTATTTTCAGAGCTGCAGTCGGATCTGAAATTATTATCTGGAAAGAATCTCCCCGAAAGATATCTGAAATGCCTCCTATGCTGTTGGGTTTAAAATCTTTAAGTGAGTTAAGAGTTTCCTTCAATATGACGAGAGCTTGTTCTCTATTCTTGCCGAGTTTTCTTGATTTAACTACATCTCCTGTTATGACAGCGTATATTTTATTTTCACTCATTATAAACCTCAAATATTATATTTTGTATTATAACCCTTAAAACCTATAATGTCAAGAGGTAATAGACAGAAATTTCATGATTTTTTCTCGAAATTCCTCAGAAGTCAAGTAGGGCGGGGGTTTATCCTCCCTTACCGATTATTGGGGACGAGCCCCAACGCTACGTTTTTTTCGATTGTATAGTAGAAGAATAATTAGTGATATTCGTGTTATTTGTTGTTCATCGTTTTTTGGGGATGGGTGTGGTTTTAAATCAACGATATTAATTTTGTTGTTTTTCTTTGTGGCCTTTGTGAACTTTGTGGTTCGAAATTTTTGGGAGGTGGGCTAGGGGTGCTCTTGACAAATAATTTCAAGGTTTTATATTCATTAAATGGGAGAGA
>CAZVXD010000042.1:5115-6779 GCA_964631335.1 uncultured bacterium | reverse complement strand
TAGGGGTGCTCTTGACAAATAATTTCAAGGTTTTATATTCATTAAATGGGAGAGAAAAAATATAAAAGAATCGTTGTAAAAGTAGGAAGCTCTACCATAACTCATTCCGTCGGCAAGCTAAATCTTACCATGATTGATAATATTGTCAGGCAGCTGGTAGACCTTAAGAACAGGGGTAAGGAAGTTATTCTTGTTACTTCCGGTGCTATAGGAGCCGGAATGGGTGAGTTAGGGTGTGAGAAAAGGCCTAGATTAATACCTAAACAACAGGCGATGGCTGCTATAGGTCAGGGGCTGTTGATTGGTGTGTATAACAGGCTTTTACGGGAATACGGAGAAAAAGGAGCTCAGATTCTGCTGACTGCCAGCGACCTCGAAGACAGAGATAGGTATTTAAACGCTTTCAACACTTTAATAACTCTTCTCGAGTACGGAACTATACCCGTGGTTAACGAAAACGATACTGTGGCGACTAATGAGATTAAATTTGGTGATAATGATACTCTCTCCGCCAGAGTAGCGAGTCTCGCGGAAGCGGATGTTTTGATAAACCTGAGCGATGTCGAAGGACTTTATAAAGGAGACCCTTCTAAAGGTACCGAATCTTTGGAGATTATACGCAAGGTCGAGCAAATTACTTCTGATATCGAGAGTTTGGCGGGAAGTAATAAAGGAAGCGAGGTAAGCACCGGAGGTATGTTTACAAAAATAGAAGCGGCGAAAATAGCCGTCGATTCAGGCATAATAATGGTTATAGGGCCAGGCTACAGAAAAAATATTATTATAGATCTGGTGAATATGCTTGAGAGGGGAGAGGGATATAATCTGGGTACGACGTTTCTTCCTTCGGGAGGAAGCCTTTCAAAAAGGAAACAGTGGTTGTGTTTTAATGTGCCTGTTTGCGGAGGGCTTAAAGTCGATAAAGGTGCAGAGGAAGCTCTTGTTAATAAAGGTAAGAGTCTGTTACCGGGAGGTGTTAAAGAGGTGATCGGGTCTTTCTCTTCCGGGAGTCTGGTAAGAATACTTGATCAGGAGGGGCGGGAAATAGGAAAAGGTCTCGTCGATTACTCGAGCGCTGAGATAGATAAAATCAAGGGGCATCATTCCAGTGAGATTTTTTCGATTCTGGGCTATATAAATCAGGAAGAAATAATTCATAGAAGAAATATGATTATAGGAGGTTAATAAATGAGTGTAAAGGAAGAGGTTATTACTCAAGGGAAAAAAGCGAAAGAGGCTTCCAGAATACTTTCTAATATCTCGACAGACATTAAGAACAAGGCTTTGCTTAATATAGCTAGGAAACTTGAAGATTCCCGCGATAAAATAATCTCGGTTAATAATAAAGATGTGGATGCTGGTAGAGAAAGAAAACTCACGAAAGCGCTTTTAAACAGATTGGAACTGAACGATAAGAGGATAAACAGTATGGCCGGAGGTCTGCGTGAGGTTGTTCAGTTAGAAGACCCTGTTGGTGAAGTATTGGGAGTAAAAAAGAGACCCAACGGGCTTGAGATTGGAAAAATAAGAGTTCCCCTTGGAGTAATAGGCATAATTTACGAGGCAAGACCGAATGTAACGGTCGATGTTGCCGGACTTTGCCTTAAAGCGGGGAATGCTGTGCTTTTAAGAGGAGGTTCCGAAGCATTTAAATCCAATCAGAT
>CAZVXD010000042.1:0-5015 GCA_964631335.1 uncultured bacterium | reverse complement strand
CGGGGAATGCTGTGCTTTTAAGAGGAGGTTCCGAAGCATTTAAATCCAATCAGATTTTAACTGAATTAATTCAAGAGGCGGTCGTTGAAGAAGGGTTACCCCGGGAATCGGTTCAATTGGTGCAGACAACAGATCGTGCCGCGGTGGAAGTGATGTTTAAGATGAATGATTATCTCGATGTTTTAATCCCCAGAGGCGGGTCTGGTTTAATTCAGCGGGTAGTAAAAGAATCCAGTGTTCCGGTTATTGAGACCGGTGTCGGAAATTGTCATGTGTATGTCGATTCTTCTGCTGATATAGATATGGCTCTCAGGATAGTTTATAACGCAAAGACCGATTATCCTGCTGTTTGTAATGCCGCGGAAACTCTTCTTATACATAAAGATATAGCCGGAAAATTTTTGCCTTTAATCTATAAAAAATTCTCGGAGAATAATGTTGAGCTGCGAGGTTGTGCTAAATCCAGAAAAATAATACCGGAAATTAAGGAAGCTACCGAGAACGACTGGTATGAAGAATATCTGGATTTGATAATGGCTGTCAAAATAGTAGATGGTATCGACGATGCAATCAGTCACATTTACAAATACAGCTCTAAGCATTCCGAGTCTATTATAACAACTAATTATAACGATGCTAATAAGTTCTTAAAAGAAGTAGACTCAGCTGCTGTTTACGTTAATGCTTCTACTCGCTTTACCGATGGAGGAGAATTCGGCATGGGAGCCGAAATCGGAATAAGCACGCAGAAGTTGCACGCCAGAGGTCCAATGGGTTTAAAAGAACTGACTTCGACCAAGTTCATAATCAGAGGAAACGGACAGATAAGGGAAACTTGAGTTTAGGTCTTAAGTTTTGGGTTATAGGTATTAGTTTAAAACAATGAAAATAAAGTCTTTGTGATTTTTGTGCGCTTTGTGGTTCAATATTTTTTTTGAGGTTGGGAGGAGATTCTGTATTCTCGCCTTCCGGTTTCTGACTTCTTTGTTAAATTTTTCCATTTTAATATTTGATTTTTTATTTAATGTAGGGGGTTGCACAAAGAAACAAGACATATAATTTATCTCTGTGTTTTTTAAATTGAGGAAGGATAAGAAAAATGGATTATGAAAGCAAAAAAATAGATGGTGTTTTAAAACAGGATTACGCGTTTTTCTCGCACGGACTGGAGGGAGTGGCCGCTTTTGAAACCGCGATAAGTTATATCGACGGTAAAGACGGGATTTTGATTTATCGGGGTATCCCTATCGAAGAATTAGCCGAGAAGTCCAATTATGAAGAGACCGCTTATTTTTTGATATATGGGAGTTTGCCTACAGCGGCTGAACTGAAAGAGTTTTCGGAGGATCTGGAAAGTCATATCTCTTTGAACACAGATGATATAAAATGGCTAAAGGATTTTCCTGTGTCGGCTCATCCTATGGACGTGTTAAACACCTGTGTTTCGCTTATGAGTTTACCCGAGGGAGGAAATTATGAAGTGTGCAGGGAAAGCGACTTAAGAGCCGGAATTCAAATAATGGGAAAGATGCCTTCCTATGTTGCCGCGTTTGACCGAATAAGAAAAGGTAAGCAACCGATTCCACCTGATAGCAAGCTTTCGTACGCTGCCAATTTCCTTTGGATGCTTAATGGCGAAAAACCGAAGAAGAAGGAAGAGAGAATAATGGATCTCTGTTTGATTCTTCACGCCGAACATGGGGTTTGTGCTTCCACTTTCGGAACGCTGGTTACTTCTTCGACTTTTTCCGATGTATACTCTTCTATCGTTTCTGCTATAGGTACCTTGAAAGGATATCTTCACGGTGGCGCCAACGAACAGGTTATACGAATGCTGGAGAGGATAGGAAGCTCTGAAAATGTCGAGGGTTATATTAATGAAGCGACGAAGAAAAAAGAGAAGATAATGGGCTTTGGACATAGAGTGTATAAGGCTCTCGACCCGAGAGCCCGTATTCTCAAGGAGTACGCCAGAGATTTAACAGACAAAAGAGATGAAGTTTTATTTAAGACCGCCCTGAAATTAGAGGAAGTTATGGAAAAGAAATTCGGACCTAAAGGTGTATATCCGAACGTCGATTTCTATTCTGGTTTTGTATATAAAGCTCTTGGTATTCCTACCGATATGTTTACTTCCATTTTTGCTATGGCGCGCTGCGCGGGCTGGATAGCTCATATTCTTGAGTACCGCGAGTCCAGCAGAATATTCAGACCACGCGGGATATACAGTGGACCGGTTAATGTAAAATATATACCTATAAAAGAGAGATGAAACTTGGGTAAGACAATATCTGAAAAAATTATTTCCGAGCACGTTGGAAGAGAAGTGAAGCCCGGGGAGTTTGTAGTGGCAAAGGTCGATGTGGTAATGGCACAGGACGGTACCGGACCTCTTTCCGTTCAGGAATTACGAAAAATGGATATGGAGCGAGTATTCGATAAAAAGAATTCGATACTTTTTATAGATCATGCTTCTCCCAGTTCCCGAAAGGAATTGTCGAACTCTCAAAAATTGTTAAGGGAGTTTTCTGAAAAAACCGGCGCTTTTCTTTCCGATATAGGAGAAGGTGTTTGCCATCAAAGACTGGTTGAGGATTGGGTTAATCCGGGAAATCTGGTGGTCGGAGCCGATTCGCACACCTGCACTTCCGGGGCGCTCGGTGCTTTTTCAACCGGAATGGGGTCTACTGATATAGCGCTCGCTTTTGCGCTGGGGAAAGTATGGCTCAAAGTGCCGGAAACGCACAAATTTGTGGTAAATGGTGATTTACCCGAAGGTGTTTATTCAAAAGATATAATTTTAAACATAATAGGAAAAATAGGTGCTGACGGCGCGACTTACAAAGCGATGGAATTTGAAGGGGAAACAATAGAAAATCTTTCTATGTCTTCCCGATTTACTATTACAAACATGGCTATCGAAGCTGGGGGTAAAACGGGACTTATCCCAACGGATGAGATTACAAAAAAATATCTGGAGGAACGGGGCAGAGGAGATAAATTCAGAGAAATAGAATCCGATCCCGACGCGAAATTCGAGAAGGTGATAGAGATAGAAGCGAATCAACTCGAGCCTTTAGTGGCTTTTCCTCATACGGTCGATAATGTCAAAGGTATTACCGATGTAAAAGATGTTAAAATAGATCAGGTTTTTATAGGTACATGTACAAACGGCAGGCTGGAAGATCTGGAAGTAGCAGCCTCCATCCTAAAGGGTAGAAAAAGGCATAAAGAAACGAGATTAATAGTTATACCCGCGTCGAAAGAAATATTTTTAGAGGCTGCGAGGCGAGGGCTTATAGAGATTTTCCTTGAAGCCGGCGCTGCTGTGGAATCTCCCGGATGTGGTCCCTGTGTGGGAATACATAAAGGAGTTCTCGCGGACGGAGAAAGAGTTCTTTCTACACAGAATCGTAATTTTTTAGGAAGAATGGGAAATCCTAAGGGTTTTATCTATCTCGGTTCTCCGGCGACCGCGGCGGCCAGCGCCATAAAAGGTAAAATTACGGATCCGAGGAGGTATTTATAATGAACGCTCCTATAACTGGAAAAGCATGGAAATTCGGAGATGATATTTCGACGGATCATATAACTCCCGGAAGGTATTTTCACCTCCGGAGTAATCTCGAAGAGCTCGCCAAACATGTACTCGAAGACGCCGACCCTTCTTTTGCTTCTAAAGTTAAATCGGGTGATATTATCGTTGCGGGCAGAAATTTCGGTCTCGGCTCTTCGCGGGAACACGCTCCCAGAGTGATTAAAATTGCAGGAGTTTCCTGTATTATTGCCAAATCTTTCGCGAGAATATTTTATAGAAACGCTTTTAATATAGGTTTGCCGCTTCTGGTAAGCGATACCGATGAAATCGATGAAGGGGATAAACTCAAAATTTACCTTGAGAAAGGGGAAATAGAAGATGAAAATAAAGGTAAAATTTTAACCTTTACTCCGCTTTCTCCGTTTATGAGAAAATTAATAGAAGATGCCGGTATAGAAGAACACGTAAAAAAACACGGTGATTTTAGAGTAGAATAATTAGATAATGATTCAATTTAAAAAACTTGTTTTGCCCGAAAGCGGCAGTGAAATAGAAATAAAAGAGGAAAAAGTAAAAATTCCCGACAATCCGATAATACCTTTTATTGTTGGTGATGGTATCGGTCCCGATATAATGAATGCTGCTATGTTAGTCTGGAATGAGGCCGTTAAATTTGCTTATAACGGTAAGAAAAAGATTGAATGGTTTGAGATATTCGCGGGCGAGAAAGCCATAGAGAAATACGGAGAACCTTTACCGGAAGACACTCTAAAAGCTATTAAATATTTTAACATTGCGATAAAAGGACCTTTGACCACTCCGGTAGCCGGAGGGTACAGAAGTTTGAATGTTTCTTTAAGGCAGTTATTAAACCTTTATGCGTGTGTTCGTCCGGTGAAATATTATAAAGGCGTGCCTTCTCCTTTGAAAAATCCTGAAAAAATGGATATAGTTATTTTCAGGGAAAATACCGAGGATGTATATTCCGGTATTGAATGGGAAGAAGGAACAAAAGAAGCTAAAAGAGTTATCGATTTCCTGAATAAAGAAATGGGAACAAAACTCGAATACGACACGGGCATAGGAGTAAAACCTATAAGTATTTCGAAGACGAAAAGATTGGTCAGAAAAGCGATTCAATACGCGGTCGACAATAAAAGAGGCAGTGTTACGATAGTTCATAAAGGCAATATCATGAAGTTTACAGAAGGCGCTTTCAAAAGATGGGGTTATGAACTGGCGATCGAAGAATTCAGAGACAAAATTATCACTGAAGATGAATTATACGATCAGGTTAAAGCGGAAGATGGGGTGACACCCGTGACAAGAAAAGGGGCTTTCAAGACTCTTCGCGGAGGAAAACAGACGGGTGATCCCGGTAACAGGATAGTGATAAAAGACAGGATTGCCGATCAGATGTTCATGCAGCTTCTTACCCGTCCCGATGAATATGAAGTTGTCGCTCTTCCCAATCTCA
>CAZVXD010000041.1:0-14977 GCA_964631335.1 uncultured bacterium | reverse complement strand
GAACGTTCATCTATCATTTTTTGCACTTCGGGAGGAGGAGTTATGGATCTTATGTAAAAATCTCTCAGATCGAGACCGTATTTATCGAAATCCTCAGAAATTCTGGATTTGGCGCCCGCTGAGAGTTCATCGTAATCCTTCGCGAGATCGAAAATGGTAGCATAAGTTTCCCCGAGAAAATCGGTTAGTCTGGAGATAACTACGTTTTTAAAAAAATCCTCCACTTCTTCTCTCTCTTTGATGTTTTCGGTACCCACAATTTTGTTTATAAAGAGCCTCGGGTCGGAGACCTTATAAGAATATATTCCGTTTGCTCTCAGTCTTATCATTTTAAGTTCTTTATCTCTAAAAGGAATGGGTTCCTGAGTTCCCCATTTTGCGTTCGTAAATACTTTGTTATTTACAAAGTACACTTCGGTACGAAAAGGACTTTTTCCTTCAAAAGCGGCCCCTATTACCTTCTTTAAAAGAGGTAAATTGGCGGTGGTTAGTGTGTGCCTCCCAGGACCGAAAGTATCCAGAGCTCTTCCGTCACGAAAGAAAACGGCGGATTGGTTTTCCCTGACAACCAGCTGGCTGCCGATGGAAGTTTCCGCGGAACCCTGTTCCGGCACTCTATGAACGATCTGATTACCTTCATCGTCTAAGAATTCGATAACTTCAAGAAATAACGCCATTTTAATCCCCCTCTATGATTTTTGACCGTTTCTCTAACAGGTCGAAACCTGTAACTATTTCCTTTGATATTTCGGAGAGATCGCTGTCGGGAGTAGAATCATTCGTAAAATTTTTGACCCATTCGGTTAAGTTTAAATCCGCTTCGTAAATCGAGCGGAGTGTGTCCGGAGAAATTTCTTTCTGGTCGAAGAAACCGCTGTAACCGTAATTCGCGTATTGTATAGAATCGGTTAGTTTTTCTAATTTTTTGTCGATTCTTGCTATTTCATCGAGAAGACTCAGATCGCCGGATTTGGTAATCTTTCGACCTTTCTCATTTAAAATATCTTTTATATCTTTAAGTTTTTTAGCCATTTTTTCCCGTAATAATTGGTCTGTCTCTCTTCGTTCTTCTTTTTTGTAGTAACCTTTAAATCCCGGAATGCTTTTAGCTATTTTATCTATCCAGTTTTTTAAAGCTTTTTCGTCGCTCATAGTAAATTCATCTTAATTTAGATATTAATTTTCTGCGACAGCTGATAAATTCCCAGAGGTGCTTTCCAGTAATTGCCGGAGAGTGACTGGACAATACCTATTATAGATATCACGGCTATAGCTAAAAATGCCAGAGAATCGAGGACCCTGATGAAGGGGCTTAGTATGGAGATGGCTATCCATAGACCTAATATTACTATTCCCTGTTTGGAGTGATGCTTGCAAAAAGTGTTTTCGGGTTTTACCAGAAGAGGAATAAGAAGCAGCAGACCCAGATAAGATAGCCATGCTAAACCTTTACCTTCATCTATATCTTTTTTACTGACTTTTATTTTTGCTTTTTTATCATCTGTACTCACTTTTTCCCTCCCTTTTTAAGGTTGTAATGAAAAATTTTAATTTTATTCAAAAATTTTATATCGTATCACTTATTTTTCGCCTTCCGGAAATAGAGGCAATATGGTTTCTACCCGCGAAGGGCCGCTAAATAAATTTTTTATGTTCACTAAATTATTGTCTATTCGATTAATTTTGAATTTAAAGAAAAATACGACATGGATAATAATGAACACATAAAGAAAAACCTTTTTTAAATCGAAAGGCAATGATACGCGAGTTCTTTTTTTGTAACTTTTCTGGCGAGGTTTGGGCTTTGTTTCCCCCTGGGTTTTCTCGATGAGGCCGATTTCTGAAAGCTTGTATACCGAGTTATAAGTTCTGAATTTCCCTATTCCCGATATTCCGACTAAATCTTTCAAAGTTATGCTTTCTGTTATTTTATCGAGGATAATCTTTTCATCTTCTCCTATCTCAATCTCTATCTCCGGCTTTTCGAGTTTATTTAAAACAATATTCTCATCCGGAAGAGCCTGTTCGATTAGAGGCCATTCGTCTATTCGTCTCATCCCTTCCATGACGAGAGTGTTGGGTTCTATTTCGACGGAAAAAGTGGAATGCTGATATAATTTCTTCCCCGCTTCGAAAGAATATTTCCCATCGTCCCAGGTTAGAACCTCACATGTCGTTTCCTGGATTTTAAAAGCGATTATTTTTTCTATTTCTCTTTTTGATAATATTTCTCCTTTTTCTATGATTTCCATTAAAGTGAGTCCAAGTTCTTTTGCTTTTTCAGTATATTTCTTAAATGTGTCCGGATCTATTAGCCCTGTTCTCTGGATGTACTCGCTTATAGAGTGGAAAAGCTTTTCTCCCTTGTGGAGCGCGTCGGTAATTTTACCTCTCTTAAATCCAAAATCCACCTCTTCCTTTTTTGATTTTAGTTTAAGCACCCCATCCGCTTCATGAAGAGATAAAAACTGTAATATCTCGGGTACCGAGAATTCCTGTATGCTACCTTCCATTTCCATGTGGTTTTAACCTCCAGCTTGATAATATTACGAATAAATAAAATAGAATAACAAAGATTGTAAAAGTGTTATTCCCTATATAAGTTTTGTATTGCAAAGATGCTTCTGTCCGGAAAAATACAGAATAAAACAGGATTAAAAGCAAAAAAGCCGACAGGAAGCTGATTATTATACCTTCAAAATTCCTTTTTTTATAAAAATGAGCGCTTCCCGGAATTATTAAACTCATAATTATATTGGTTGCTTTATCTACTTTAAACGCTTTTGTTATTATACGTCTTTTGAGTCTTTCTCTAATACTTTTGGATTTGGTCAATGATAATTTTGTTAGGCATGATAGGCACATATTTTCTTTGGTTTTACCCATTAACATGATGCTTTTGCAAATCGGGCAATATACTTCCTTTTCTTTTTTCAAGAATATCATTCCCGCGAGGCAAATTCCTATTATTATCAAGATCAATTGATTTTTATTGGTAAGTTTTTTTAATAAACTTCTGGGAACAAAAATATATTTATAAAGCCAATTTTCCGGAGGATAACTATATATAGGAGGTTCGAGATTGGCTATACCTGTTGTAAGCCTGAACCCGGTTTTTCTCATGTGAACTTCGGCTTCATCAAAATTAAGCTGATCGTAAAGTATCTGAATGATAGTTATATTCGCTATCTCGTTTTGCGGATCATCGGCAAGGACGTTTTCGCACATATTAAGAGTTCGAGCCGTATCTCCTTCATCGTAGTAAACCGAGCAAAGGTTTGCCAGATAGTTTATATCTCTTCTAATGTTGTATCCCTTTTCAAAAAGATCTTTCGCTCCAGTGTAGTTTCCGTTTTTAGCTTCCTGTATACCTTTTATGGAATAGCCGTATGGGGTTACTGGAGAATCGAGCTGATAATCATAAGGGTTGAAACGCGCTTTGAATTCTTTATAAATAGAACTATGTGGGTTGAAATTGTCGCTTATAATATATGAGTATGAAATCAGAAAGGACAATAGTATTAAAAGAACGGAGCATCTGATTAAATCGGGTTTCTTCATTTTTAACAGAGATATAGCAACAAGAATGAGAAAGACTATTTGTATTGGCAGCCATACATACATAGAAAATAATATTGCTATAATCCATAAACCGCTGATATTGATTTTGCCCTGGATCCATTTTGTGATGTAAGATATGAAAAAAACAATACTGGCTCCTACAGTAGCAAGTATAATCCAGAAAGAAAACAAAATAAAAAACAATAATAAGGATTTTACAAAAAAAATCTTATTGTTAAGGAAGTTTATGGTGGAAAGGTAATCGGCTAAATATTTTACTGTTTTCTTTAAATTGGGAAATGCTGACTTGGCGAGGGTTAGAGGTATGCGCCTGTTTGATGGATCGAGCTTGTCTGCGAAGAGAAGTTCTCTT
This sequence comes from uncultured bacterium, assembly GCA_964631335.1. GTDB lineage: Bacteria > Hydrothermota > UBA3072 > UBA3072 > UBA3072 > JAFGHJ01. Next base: position 11,043 of record CAZVXD010000041.1, on the reverse strand, counting down.
TCTCCCTGTTCTGTTTTTCCCATTTTCAAGTTTTCGATTCCCCTGCGTAAATATTTACGGGCAAAAGAGGAATTCAAATAATCGTGATTTGAGCGTAACGTTGCGATTAATTCGTTTTTCTTAAGTTCGCTTTCTTGAAATTTACCGCGTGAAAGTAAAATGGAATCCTGGCGATAAAGCTCTTTAATAGTAGCGATTTTGTCTGAAGGATTTTTAAAAGGAAGTTCCGGAGGTGTGGGAGTTTGACTTATAGTAGATAGAATTAACGCAAGAAATATCATTCTAATTGTATTTTTCTAAATTCTATTTCCAGGCTCTTTTTCTCTGTTTTTGCCTCGGTTTTAAAAGGACAGGAGATCCCGTTTTGCAAACGAAAATCAGAGTATTTTATACTGATTTTATTGTTTTTGTGCAATACAACCTGGGTTGGTTTGAAATCGGTTGAAACGAAAATTTCGGAATCGGTGTCGGATAAAAGCCATCCGCCCTCTAAGGGAATTATTTCCGAGTGTTGATAAATGGGTATATCCCACATAAGAAATCGAGAAAGAGAAACATCCGGATTTTCTTCCAGCAAAGAAAGGACTTCTTTTTTTACCTGTTTGCCATCTTTGTCTCTTATAGAAATCGAATCTTCGGAAAAGTAGAAAGTACCGATCGCCATACCGAAAGAACCTAAAAGTTCACCGCTTAAAGATTTGTCTTTTACGTTATATTGAAAAGAAAAATAAGAGGAAAAACGCTTGTCCGGTTCCGATACTGTCATTTCTCCCGTGCCGCTTTTTTGTGATACTCTATTCTGCCATAGGACAATATTTTCTGAAATATTTTCATTGGTGATTGTCTTTTTGACAGTCTGCCTTGCACAATTAAGAAAACAGAATATTATTAAAAAAAGTAGTGAAAGAATGTTCTTTATCATTGTCTAAAATTATATGAAATATGAGGAATAAGTCAAGGTGGAATTCAAAAGTAAGAGAATAATTGCTAAAAATAAAAAAGCCAGATTTGATTATCATATTCTTGATACCTTCGAAGCGGGTATCGTTTTAAAGGGTTCTGAGGTAAAATCTATAAGGCAGGGTAAAGCGAGTTTATCGGATGCTTTTGCGCAGGTGGTGGGAGGGGAGGTTTTCCTTTTTAATATGCATATTTCACCTTACGAGAAAGCGGGAGATATTTTGGATCCAAAGAGAGACAGAAAATTGCTTTTAAGTAAAAATGAGATAAGAAAGATTGAGGGGAAACTTAAAAACGAAGGACTTGCTTTAATACCCCTCGAGTTATACTTTAAAAAGAGTCTTGTGAAAGTATCTCTGGCTGTCGCAAAAGGAAAAAAGAAATACGAAAAAAGAGATAAAATAATTAAAAAAGAACAAAAAAGGGAGATAAAAAGATACTTATGATTTTTCTTATTCTTTCGTTCAGCGTTAATCTATCCGGAGAAATGCACACTTTTCAGGAGTACAGGTTTGGAAGCCAAAAATACGTAAAGAGCAATTCTATGCTGGAAGAAATGGATTTTTCTTATTATTGGGATCTCAATACTCAAATCTTAACAATCCAGAAAGAAAATATTGTTTCCATTATGCCTGATAATCCTTTTTTGAAAGTAAACAGGGAAGTTTTTCAGTTAGAAGTGCCGCCTATAAAGGAAAATGGCAATTTGTATGTTCCGGTTTCTTCTCTGCCTATGATTTTTGGCAGTTTAATGAATATGGAAGCGAAATTTAATCAGGGAGTACTCGAAGTGGGCACAGAGGTAAATGTCTATAATACCGATTGGAATGTTACTTCCTCTTCCACGGTTTTTAAGATCGAATGTTCTCCGACTTTAAAGCATCTTTTTAACAAAGTTAAAGACGAATGGGTTTTGGTCATATTTGATCCTATATATAATAAGAGTATTTCCGATGTAACTCCTCAGGGCTTAATAGAAGAGATAAAATTTGAAAAAGGGGATGGCTTTATAAAATTTCGATTAAAAACGAAAGATGATCTGGCGATGGACGCGATAAGAGACGGCAAATTTTTAAATATTAAGGTTAAAAAATTTGAGAAACGCAGTGTAAAAACTATCGTTATCGATGCCGGACATGGAGGTAAAGACCCCGGAGCGGTATGCGCGAATGTACGTGAGAAAGATATAGTGCTGAAAGCAGCAAAAAAAATAGCCGCAAAGCTCGCGGCGAAAGATTATAATATAATCATGACAAGAACCGAGGACGTTTTCATTCCTTTGAAGGATAGAACAAAGATCGCCGATTCCGCAAGAGCCGACCTTTTTGTTTCGATTCATTGTAACGCGGCACCCAATAAAAAGGCGATGAACGGAGCTGAAACTTATTTTCTTTCAGCTGCCAGGAGCGATTGGGCAAGAACGGTTGAGGCGACGGAGAATTCCGCCATAAAGTTCGAGGTAAAGGATGGTTCGGGTTTGTCGGAACTCGACTATATACTGAACGACCTTGCCCAAACCCAATTTCTCGAGGAATCCCAGCAGGCTGGTATACGAATACAGGAAAGCATGGTTCAAAAATGCGGCCTCCACAATAGAGGTTTAAAACAGGCGAATTTTTACGTCCTCCGTTTAAATTATATGCCGGCTGTTTTAGTGGAGATAGCTTTTCTGACTCATCCTGAAGACAGGAAAAAACTTTTAGACGAAAAATTTTTAGAAAAAGCCTGTGACGCTATCGTCAATGGAATAGAAGATTATGCTAAATCGAGGACATAAACAGGACCCGATCGGTGTTTTTGATTCAGGAATAGGCGGACTTACTGTAGTAAGAGAAATACGTAAGCGATTACCTGAAGAATCGATAGTGTATTTCGGAGACAGCGCCAGAGTCCCATACGGAACAAAGTCGAAAAAAACAATCCTGCGTTTCGCCGAAGAAGACATTAATTTTCTTCAAAAATTTCAGGTTAAAGTTATTGTTTCCGCTTGTTTTTCAATCTCTTCCAATGCTCTGGAGGAATTAGGAAAAGAATTCCAGGAACCTTTAATCGGAATGATAAATCCGGGGGTTAACGCGTTATCGGGTAAATCCAGCAGTAAAGTCGGAGTAATCGGAACAAATGCCACAATTGAAAGTAAAGCTTTTGAAAAAAAACTGAAAGATAAATTCCGGGGGCTCGATATCTACTCGGCAGCCTGTCCTCTTTTTGTCCCTCTGGCAGAGGAAGGATGGACGGAAGGCGAAGTCCCGGAGCTGATAGCAAAAAAGTATCTGGAGCCTCTTATGGCCAGGAATATAGATTCATTAATATTAGGGTGTACGCATTACCCTTTACTCCATTCAGTGATAAAAAAAGTAGTTGGGAATAAAGTGGAAATAATCGAGCCCGGAAAAGAAGCCGCTAAGATTCTCGAGGAATTTATGGACGATAATGACTTGAGATCGAAGGGGGACGGTTCTTTAAAGGTGTATCTTTCGGATATACCGAGGAATTTTGATAGGACAGTTGTGAATTTTCTGGGAGAAAGGCCGGCAGAGATCGAACTGGTGCATTTGCAGGACTGAAAAATAGCCACTAAGGCACTATAGTAATTTTGAATTTTGAGTGTTGAATTTTAGATTAGGCGCAAACTTCCCACGCTAATTTTGAATTAACTCTGAAATACTAAATAGTTAGGTTATTTTTTTTAACACACCAATGCTTCTACGCATTTACGCATTAACTAACACTTCACATGTGGGAAATTTAAATATTGTAAATTTTGGTTGCTTTTAACTGCTTGCTGCTCACTACTCTCTACTGACTATTTATTAGCCGCGGATATACACTAATCTCTTTGTTACTTTTAACTCAATAAACCCAGAGAATTCAACGAACCCAATAAACCCAAAAACCCCGGCACTCAGTACTCGGCGCTAAAGAAATTCAGCCCCAGATTAATTAATTACACAAGGATCACGGAGGACAATCCGCTAATTTTGAATTTCCGGAAATTTTACTTCCATCTCGCTCTGCTTTTAGTTTTTGCGATAAGTTGTCCGACACTTTGATTTGTTGCCCTTTTAACGTGGCTTTCTCCTCCGGCTCCGATAATCTGCACGTCAGATCTTATAATTTCTCTAACAGTGGGCCCCTTGCTGATAGGACTTTGCTTGTTTACCCATTTACAGCATTTATCGCACTCTTTCCAGGTTTGTTTAGTTTCGTAATGTCCTTCGACGATATAATACATATTCATAGCTCTCCACTTTCCGACTAATTTTGGCCAATTATCCAGAATAACTGCCACAACATCGCTTTTGCTTGCTGGCATAGCTTCGCCCACAACGGCTTCTGCGATAAATATTTCAGCTGTTTGGGTTATTAAGGTGGATACTGCCTGGAGTACTTCAGCCAGTTTGGCAACCAATTTTGTAAACTCAGCAGCTAGTCTATAATTCTCTTCGTTTTCTTTATGTTTTTCTACAGTAAAACCATCCTGCACGAAACCAGTCTCGACAATTTTATTCATCTTAAATCTCTTTAAAGTTTTTCTGTCTTTTTTTGCGCCCGGATTACATTCCTTGAGATTTTCCGCTAATCCTTCAATACTTTCTTTCGCTCTCCTGACTTCACCCGCAGCTTTGTTTGCCAGATCTCGCGCCTCTTTAGCTAACCTTTCGGATTCACCCGGCTCCTTATCTATTTTTTTCTTCGCCTCATCTAATTTTCTTCTCGATTCTTTAATCATCTCTTCGGCACGCTTGCGATGTTTCTCAGCCTCTTTTAACTTTTTATCCGCGGCGGAATGACACTCGGCGCCACCGCAATTTTTCATAAGCTTTTTAACCTTACCGGTTTTCTCTTTAAGAGATGGAATCCCCTCGTTTCCCAATCCCTCTAATGTTTCCTCCGTTGCCCCTATCTCCGCGCTGGCATTCTGCTGCGCCTCATTGAATGCTAATTTACACTCCTTATACGCGTTGATTAACGCGTTTATTTTGTTTTTAAGTTCATTTGTTTTATTCTTAGCCTCCGCTAACTGCTGTTCGACTTTCGGAACCTCAGTTTTTAAAGTGTTTATTCTTGTTTTAAGTTTCCGCACTTCGGTTTTTGCTCTTTGCAATGATTTTTTTGTATCTTCTTTTTGACTTTTAAGCTTACGAAGTTCCCTTACATGCGCGCCGATACTTTTTCCCGTTAAAGATTCAACCTTATCAAAAACACTCAAAGCCTCTTCCGCGTCATTAAAAATGCAACCTATACCGCCCATACCTATATAATCTCCTCCGGCAGCCTTATTTTTTAAATCTTCCGGACTATCGTACTCAGTAAAGGAAACATCTTTTCCGGCTATTCTTTTTAGATAATCGAGAGGTTTCTTAAGATCCTCCTCTTGCTCATTAAGTTCCTGTTCCAAATCCCTCACCTCTTCTTCAGCCCTGCTCAATCTATCGCCCTTAGAAGAAATTTCGTCATTAATAGAATTCAACCTGTTTTGAATCGCTAATAGTTTACTCATCGCGGCTGCGTACTGTCCTTTCAGTCTTTCCAGCATAGCTTTTATTTTTTCGCAATCTAAACGCGAAACAAGTTCACTCACTCTCCTTGAAAACGTTTGGATTTCGCTTTTTACTTCATTTCCTTTGGCAGAAGTAGTACTCACCTGCCAGGCATAAGTGCCGGGCAGAAAACGTCTTCTCAGATTGCCCATATAAATATAATAAGGGTATTCTATATTTTTCAACCGGAAAAACGGATTAATATCGTCAAGATTTTCTTCCTTCAGATTATCTAAGTACGTAATTCTATCTGCTGAATCTTCGGGCATATTCCATATGGTTAATGTATATGAAACCTCCGGAATATTTACCGGAGCCCACTGGAAATCGACCACAGGATCGACTATCTCTTTCTCGTTCTCAGGAGAGATAAGCTTTATATTAATGGCTTCTGCCGCATCCATAGCGGGCAAAAAGACAAATGTTCTGATTTCACTTTTTGCAGACTCACTGCCGGCAACCCCCGACATTTGTATTTGCCAGGCGTAATCTCCTTCTTCAAAACTTCTCCCTCTCGCGGGATAGCGAAATGCGTTCCCCCTGATTCTTTCTTCCTCGAACCAGGGAGGATTGCAGATAATAGCCTGTTCGGCTGTTTGCCCTTCCAACATTTCAACAATATAAATCGTATAATGAAGATCTTCTGAAGGTACGGGAGCAGGCGGTGTCCAGGTAAAAAGCGGATTTTTTATAATTTCTTCTCCGTCTCTCGGCGAAATAAGTCTGGGCTCGCCGAAAATTCTAATATCCTGTTCGAAGCAATCCCGGTCGAAAGTCTCTCTACTTTCAGCGCTTATAACGGAAACACAAATCGTGTATTCACCGTTGGGAAATTTTCCTGTCCTACTAATTAATTCTCTGTAATTACCTTTATACCAGCTATCGATAATTCTTCCTATATTTCTGGAAGTTACTCTTTTTATTCCGGAAGGAATCTCAAACACATCCGAATTGGCTCTGGCAACCAATCCTTCATTTCTCTCGGTTATCTCTCCATGGAGATAAACCATCTGTGATTCTGTGGTTTTGTTATTCAAATCGGCACTCCATAAATCTTCCGCCATTAATCTGTTAGGCGCCGGTCGATTCAACTTAACAGTAATCTGAGCCTCGAGACCAAAAACGATAAGCAAAAAGAAAACTAAGTAAAAAAACACTTTTGAACTTTTCATCATAACCTCCCTATAAATATAAACATAAGAAATAACATTTTATCTTTATTTTAATGATATTGAAAACAAGGATAAAAGTCAAGGAATTTAATCGTTAGGAGAATGATTTCTTATCGGTGTATTGTTTAATTTGTTAATTGGTAAAAGTAATAATGGGACGGAGATAAACTCAGATTTAAAATAGGATTGAAGAATTGCATGTTGGCAATCCAGGGATTATTTATTAAGCGGTAAGTGATTTTCCTCGCATTCTTGCTTCTTTAGAATGCATAAAATTATTTGACAAAAGTTTTTATTTTACTTATAATATGCCTATGATATATTTATAGAACGGTTTAAAAAAGGAGGCTTTTTTGATAGAAGAGATTACAGGCCAGTCAAAGTTTATAGTCAGAAAGGATGTTTTCGCTATAGGCGGAGCTTTTCGGGTTCTAAGCCCTGAGAACAAATTACTTCTATATTCCCGGCAAAAAATATTTAAGCTAAAAGAAGATATAAGAGTTTATAATGATTTAGAAATGCATGATGAAGTTTTATTCTTAAGTGCGAGACAGATTCTGGACTTTTCAGGTGCTTTCGATGTTATAGATAGTAAGACAAATGAAAAAATCGGAGTTCTGCGGAGAAAAGGTATCCGTTCAATGATTAGAGACAAATGGGAAATTTTAGATGCAAACGATAATTTATTCGCGTATATAGAAGAAGACAGTATGGGTATGGCTCTGCTGAGGAGATTTTTAACCAATTTGATTCCACAGAAATTTTCAATAAAGGATATTAATACCAATAATACATTGGTTAAAATAAACCAGGCTTTCAATCCTTTTATTCACTGGTTTACAGTCGATTTTTCCGCAGACTTCGAGCAAAGATTAGATAAACGCCTGGGAATAGCGGCAGTAATTTTATTGCTGGCAATAGAAGGAAGACAGAATTAATAATTTTGCATTTAACCTAAAACCTCAAGCCGATACCCTGAACAATAGCTACAAAAACACGAAGATTTTTGTTGCTCTTAATCTCTGGGAACGTAAACCGGACAATAAAGCTTATAGGCTGAAGCCCTTTTGTCTTTTATTGTCCGGCTCTTAATATATAAAGATATGTTTTTACTTTTCCGGTTTCTCCTTAACCTCGGATTCTGATTTTTTGGTTTCCTGAGAAGATGAAAACTTATATTCCGGCGGTATCTGAAATACGCATTCGCCCACAGGTTTTTCAACAATGTTTTCTAAAGTTATCTTCTCGACGGGTTCCGTATTCGATTTTATCTTGAGAGGGCAGTTTAATTCTTAAGTACCAGCATTTTGATCCTTTAATTGTCTTAAAACTATTTGATTATTTTTAAATTTTATAATCGTAACGGTTGTCGACTTGACTAACCGAACATTTGTTTTTATATTTATCGAAAATAAGGAGATAGATATGGTAACGGCAATTGTACTTATAAAAGCAGAGCGAAAAAGCATTAATGAATTAGCGCAAAAGCTTTTCAAAATGGCGGGTATATCAGAAGTCTATTCTGTAAGTGGGCGTTTTGATCTGGCTGCAATAATCAGAGTTTCCGATAATGAAAAATTAGCCGATCTTGTTACCAATCATATGTTAAAGTTGGAAGGGATTATCAATACAGAAACAATGCTGGCTTTTCGCACCTATTCGCGCCATGATTTAGAGAGGATGTTTACCATAGGATTCGAGGATCAATAATCCTTAAAGATTGCCGTGAGAGCATTTCCTTCCTACGGGGCGCAGGATATCCTCATAAATTTTGATGAATCTTTTTATATCCTTTTAAGTAATAAAAGCCTTAGTTTTTTCTTATTTACTCTTTATCTTTAAATCGTAGTTTAATCCTGTGATTTTTCCGTCACTGTTTGCTTCGACTATAAAACCTTTCAAGTTGTCAAAAAACGTACCTGTATAAATCGCCCATTGGTTTTCACCCGATGCTTCAACTCCTTCTACTCTCGAATCGCTAAAGTATAAAGTAGCCAGAGCCTTTCCTAATTTTTCTGCGTCTTCTTCGTTATTGACTTTTATATCCGGATTATTCTGAAGCATTTCGAGTCCCTCTTCCAGAGGCATAGTCGTTCCCGGGCTGTTCAGAAGATATACTTTTTGATTATCCGCGCTAACAGCAGCTTTTTCCACCGTAATCATGCCAAATACAGTCATGCCGCCCTCCATTTCTTTTTCTTGTGTAACACGGAAAAAGTGCCAGCCGGGGAAGTACTCGGACAATTCGGAAGTTTGTACTTTTTTAAGTTTTATTATACCTTTTTCACTTTCCCGTTCTATTCCTTTTTCTTCTAATTTTTTTAATACGGCTTCTTTGATCGCGGTCAGGTCTTCGGTTTCTTTTGGTTCTTCTTTAACCGGTTCCGCTTCTTTTTTTACCTCGGCCATAGGGGAAAGACTATAATCCTTGGGAACCTGGAATAAATCTTCTTCCAGGTCTTTTTCCGCGATATTCTTCAATTCTGTTTCCCAGGGCGGTTGTCTTTTAAGGATTATTTTAAGGGGCCAGTCTAATTTTTCGGATACCCAGGCGGTCATTAAATCTTTATCTTCCTGATGGATTTCAATCTCTTTGCATTTGTAACCAGCGATTGTTTCGGAGCCTTTTTCTCTCGAAGAGTATTCCTTCAGTATCGTTTTATATGATTCGAAGGGATTGTTGGAAAGACTCTGAAGATTGCTGTTCGAGATTTCTCGAGCGGATTTTTGAGAATGGATTATTATTGTAGTTTTGCCGCTTTCGCTATCTACCAGAATGCTTAACTTTTCGCCCTGTTCTTCTAAATCCATCCTGTACTGGTCTCCTTTCACAAACAGTTTTCCCTCTATTGTTTCATCGCCCATTTTTTGGGTCATATCCGCTGTGAAACCTTCTCCTGTCGAATCCGAAGAACAGGTAAAAAACATAAGGGATGCCAACACTCCTATAAGACTTTTAATAAAACTAATCTTCATAAATACCTCCTTTTATTTTGCTTACAATTAAAAACACACAAAAAAACCAGCAAATACGAATTACTTTATTGTCGCTTCTGTTAAAAATAAGCAATCATTTTAAATTGTCAAGGAAATTCTCAGCCACAAAGGCACCAATACACTATGGTAATTTTAAATTTTGAATGTTGAATTTTGAATTTCTTGCTAATTACCCACTTTACTAAATCCATCGATATAAATTGACAATGACAGATTCTTCTTTATATTATGAAAGTAATTATTAAACAACAGGCGACGATAAAAAATATTATAAAAATTTAAGGAGGCAATAAGATGAAAAGGAGTTTATATCGAGCAATCTTATTAAGCATATTTTTGTTATTCATTGTTTCTTTTGCACAATATGATACTCTGAATTATGACGGTATCGACAGAACATATCTCCTGCATGTTCCTTCATCATATGATGGAGTTTCCGCTGTACCCCTTGTTGTGGTCATACATCCTTACAACGGTTATGCCCCCGGATTCGAAATTGAGACCGGCTTTAGCGATAAAGCGGATGCGAATGATTTTATTGCTGTTTATCCTGAGGGATTGGGAGAACCAAGAAGCTGGAACGCAGGTTACTGTTGCGGTTACGCAGTGATGAATAATATTGATGATGTTGGATTTATTTCCGCACTCATCGACACACTTACGGCAAACTACAACATCGATTCGACCAGAATATTCGCCACGGGTTTTTCCAACGGCTCGATGATGGCATATCGTCTGGCAGCGGAATTATCTCATAAAATTGCCGCTATCGCATGTGCGGCAGGGCAAATGATGCTGGATGAATGTAATCCGGATCGAGCTGTACCAATCATGCATTTACATTCATTGAATGACGATATTTGCCTTTATGAAGGTAGCTCTGAAGGGTTTATCTATCCGTCTGTCGAAGAAGTAATCTATACCTGGGTCGAAATAAATAATTGCGAAACAGTGCCGGATACTATTATCAATAATGCTAACCTCATGGTTAGAAAATGGGCAGCTCTGAGTCATAATGCCGATATATTTTTATACACCAGACCCACAGGCGGCCATACCTGGCCTACAGGTACTGTTTCAGCCACCGATTCGGTCTGGGATTTTTTCGTAGCACATCCAATGGACCCGGCGACAGGTGTCGATGACAACCCGGCTGCCGTCAAAAATTTTACCCTGAAGCAAAATTATCCCAATCCATTCGACGCTACAACAACCATCTGTTTTTCGGCGCCGAACCGGGAGAAGGTGACACTAAAAATCTTTGATCTGCTCGGGAATAAAATTGCAACATTATTAGACGAAGAAGTGAACGCGGGTGAGCACACGGTTATTTTTGACTCGCAAGACTTACCTACCGGGGTCTATTTCTA
>CAZVXD010000040.1:0-15097 GCA_964631335.1 uncultured bacterium | reverse complement strand
TGCTACTTTGACTTTTATAATACAGACCGGTGTAGGAATATATGTAAACAACGATGTCGTTTGGGATTTTAGAGATATAACGCTTAATCCAAGCAATCCCGTATACCCTCCTGCCGCTTATCCTGAATATTATTACCCGACAAGCCCAAATGGTTCACCTTATCAGCAGTTAGAATATATGGTTTCGGGTTCTTCTTCCGTTAACTGGGTACTGACAGTTTCCGGTGACGGAGATCCGGGAAGCGGTATACTCCTTTCGGACATAGAATATAGTCCCGCAGGAATGGGTTCCTGGGATGCTTTTAATACTTCGGCCGCACCCGATACTATCGAAAGTGGAAGTGGTAATACCGGAGGATGGCAGTCCCTCAATCAAGATTATAGAGTGAATATAGATGGCGATGAAGAACAGACTGCCGGTGTGAGCTGTGTTTTAACTTATACTATTCAGACTGATTGATAGATAACCAATTAAGTCTGGTGATAAAAAAAGGGCGTTTTATAAAACGCCCTTTTTTTATTTTGAATGACTTCTTATTATATGTTTTAATTCATTCGTTAGTCATTTCAACTATAAGGTCATATTTTGTTACCTGACGCAGATAATTTTGCCTGTCGCTTCCGCAATGTCGGTTGTAACTTTTGTTATATAAACTCCCGGAGCTAAATCCAGAGAAATGTTGTAATTTCCGGCAGGCCTAAATCCGATGGGTATTTCTTTTTGTTTTCTGCCCGTTAGGTCGAATACCTGTATCATTACAGGTGCGCTTGTGTTGAGAGTATACTCAACGCAATTTATAGAACCTTTAGCAACCTTAATACCTTTACCATCGGGTAATGTAATGCCGGCCTGTCCTGTTGTGTCTATGTATTTGCTTGGGACTCTTCCTTTAGAACTTGGGCAGTCAAAGTACAATGTACAGGCGGGAACTACTCCGTCGATAAGATCTATCTGGAAATCGCTCTGTACAAGAGGAACACTGAATGGGGTGCTATCTGTAGCCAATTCTGAAATTCCGTCTTTCAATTCATTCCATCTTCCAAAACGCAAGTCTGAAGCGTGATATACCTTATGATCGTCATGAGCCCAATCGACGTTTCTCACGAAAATAAAGATACTATCGATAGGTGCTCCCCATGGAATATAGAGATAGTAAAAAACAGTGTCTCCTATTTGTAATCCATCGAGAAAAGTTGAATCCAGTGCGTCCGCCTGACCGTTTTCGAGCGCGTTCTTGGCAAAGATCAGCCACCTTGATCCCGGATGAGTCATATGTATAGCAACCGAGTGAGTTCCGTGGTAAGCTTTTTCGCCTTCCACTACAACGAAATCTTCCAGCTGGCTGTCTCTATAACCGGTCGTAAAAGGTTCCATTCCATATTCGGTAACGCTATCCGGATATTCATTTGGTTCATAACTGAAGGCATCTTTTGCCGGTGAGTTTATTGACAACATTAAAGTAAAAACAAATAATGAGATTATAAATTTTTTCAATTTAACCTCCTCTTTACTTTTAATCGTAAATAAGCGATCCTTTATCCGCTTTTTTAAATCCATTATTACAGGTAAGTTAAATATATTATATCTATACTTCGAGTGTTTGTCAAGAGTCGAGTGATGACTTTCCTCCTAACCTTTAGTTTACTCCTGGATAAGTGTAAGCTCTGTTTAAATTAATAATTTCATTTATATATGGGTAAGTTAATGGATTTTTTTGTTCCGGATAAAATGGTTGAAAAAATGTTCAAATAAACAATAGAAGAAATTCTTTGATAGTCTTGTGTTGTATAGAGTTTTTACTTTACAAACTGTTTTATTTCGTTCCTTACTATGGCAGAGATATTGTAGTCTTTCTTCAGGGCGCTTAAGACCAGAGGAAATTTTTCTTTCAGTATTAAGATATTTACCTGTGAATATTTTTCACCCTTGATTATCGTAGGTTCGTCAGCGCATAATTTTTCTGAAATCAGGTAATTTCTGACAATTTCGATATTATTGTTATTAACGTTAAATTTGACGTCGAAGTATTTTTTTGCCACAACTGCGCCGTACAGCTGTTGAAATATATCTTCAGCCTTTTTCCTTTTCCATTTTTCGCAGGAGGTTCCGCCGTAAAGGCTCGCGCTGGAAGAGGTTATTTTCTCTATTTCTTTCAGTCCGTAATCTTTTAGCGTTTTTCCGCTTTGAGAATTGTCGACTATAACATCGGCTCCTTTAGCGATATAGCCTTCGGTTACTCCGTCTGAATTTATGATTTGGACCATCTCGTTTTGTCCTTCTATAAGTCCTCTAATTTGAACTAAGGGACTTTTGTTTCCGTATTTTGAGATATAGGCTTCGTTTTTCATTATATAATCTTTTGTAATGTTGATATATTCGGTAAAGCATAAAATTGGTTTTTCTCTTTTTTCTTTAAAGAAATCGGAAAAATTTGCGATCGTAAGGTTTTGGGGGACAGCCGCTACGATTCTTGTTTTTCCGTATTCAAGTTCGCCGATTTTGAAAATATTGTTTAACGAGCTGGCTATGCTTTCTTCGGCAACCCAATCGTCGCCCACTATCGCGATATCTAAAAATCCTTTATTCAGTTCAACGGGCGCGCTCTGAGGCCTTACCAGATAGGCTTCTATTTCCGGATCGTTTAATATTTTTAATTTTTTATCCGATTCGTTTCCGGGTTCGTACCCCCTTATCTCATATCCGGAATCGATTAGTAATTGATGGGTATTCCCCCTGTCTTTTGTATTTAAACTTCCTTTCGGAAGTCCTAATTTGATTTTATTTGTTGCCATATTTCATTGAAATATAGTAATATGAATTCTTTTGTCAAGCATCAATTGCAAAAACGCTCTTAGCTATTTGCTATTTGCTCTTAGCCCCAAAGCGCACCGCCAAAACAAAAAAGCTTACCACAAAAAACGTAAAGAGTACAATTTTTTCTGTTTTTTAAGCTAATGGCTAAACGCGAAAAGCTAAGTTCCTGCCCTTGATATTTTACATAAATGATGTATTCTCAATATCGATAACAAACTATCCGGGAGGTTTAAGTGAAAATCGAATTTTTTGGCGCTACAAAAGAAGTTACGGGAAGTAAATTTTTATTAAGCTCTAATGGTGCTAAGGTGCTTGTTGAATGCGGTCTTTTTCAGGGAAGAAGAAAGGAAGCGGAAAAGAAGAATCGCGAATTCCTATTTGACATTAATGATATCGATTATATGCTTCTTTCGCATGCTCATATAGACCATTCCGGGAACATACCTAATATTGTTAAAAATGGATTTTCAAAGGATATTTATACGACTCCAGCTACGATCGATTTGTTAAAATATCTACTTCTCGATTCCGCTTATATTCATGAGAGAGACGCCGAATATGTAAATAAGAAGATAATTAAGAGAGGGGAGAGCCCCATTGAAGCTTTATATACCGTGGAAGACGCTCAGAACTCGCTTAACCTATTGAAACCGGCGGTTTACGAAAACAGGCATGAGAAATCTATCGCTTTTGAGTTTTTAGATGCCGGTCATATATTGGGTTCGGCTGAAATTTTAATGGAATTAGAAGGCAAAAAAATCCTTTTTACAGGTGATCTCGGCAGAAGCAATCTTCCCATAATAAGGGATCCTAAAATTCCCGGAAAGGTAGATATACTTATTATGGAAAGCACTTATGGCGACAGGCTGCACAGGGATATAGAAAATGCGAAAGCGGATCTTGAAGAAATATTAAAAAGAGCTATTTCAAGAAAAGGCAAGGTTATAATTCCTTCTTTTGCGCTGGAAAGAGCCCAGGAAGTAATATACGCGGTAAATTCATTGATCATCAACGGGAAAATACCCGAAATACCCATTTACGTCGATTCACCCCTTACTGTGGAAATCACAGGCGTTTTTATGAAAAATCCCGAATATTTTGATAAAGAAGCTTACAGAATGCTCAGGGAAAACCATATATTTAATTACGGACAGATAAACTATATTAAAGATGTAGAACAATCGAAATCCCTGAACTACAAAGAAGGACCCATGATAATAATTTCGGCTTCGGGAATGTGCGAGCATGGGAGAATACTTCATCATTTAAAAAATAATATAGAAGATGAAAGGAATATAATACTTATCGTGGGGTATCAGGCGAAAAATACTCTCGGAAGAAAGCTTGTCGAGAAACAGGAAGAAGTTAATATCTTCGGACAGCCGTATAATAGAAAAGCGGAAGTTGTAGTCTTAAATGAATTCAGCGCGCACGCCGATAGAGATGATCTTATCTATTTCGCGGAAAAAGTTTCTCCCGAACGGATCTTTCTGGTGCACGGTGAGGAAGATCAGATGGAACCTCTGGGGGCACGGTTGAAAGAAATGGGTTATAAAGTCGATATGCCGGAAATACCGGGAACTTCGTACGAAGTATAATTGTTTTTTTGCCACAAAGTCACCAGGACGCAAAGAGAAAAAGCAAAATTAATATCGTTTATTAAAAACAACGCCCATCCCCAAAACAATAAGGAACAACAAATAACACCCGACATAGTCTTTTTCCCTCCGAGATACCGCTCCGAAGTGCCACTACGAAAAACCGCAGTCAGTTTCCCGGCGGTTGATTCGCAACGAGTACTGTCCGAAAAAGACATGGTCGATTCCCCCAGCGATTGTCGTTCGGGGTACCGCTCCGAAAAACCGCAGTCAGTTTCCCCGGCGAGGAAACTGCTGCTTGTCTCTCAACCTCGCTCCTTTTGACTTCGTCAAAAGACCCTGCCCGCTCGGTTTCCGAGGCATTTTTCTTGAGCAGTACCCGCTCACTTTCTGAGATTTTAAGTTGAAAACCATACACGCTTACCCTCCGAGACGTTTTCCTGGACAGCAATGCCTCCGATTTTTACCTATGTAATTAATAAAAAAAATGGGGGGGGAGGCAATAAAATTTTTATATTGACTTTTTCTAAAAAACTTTTATATTAATAGAGGAAAAAGGAGGTGTAGTATGAAAAAATTAGGCGTTATCGACATTATTGCCCTGATTCTGTTGATCATAGGCGGATTAAATTGGGGACTCGCGATATTTAATATTAATCTGGTTCCACTTATATTCCGCGTAGATATTTTAATTAAAATCGTATACGCGCTGGTCGGAATATCCGCAGTTTACATCTTGATTATTATTGGTAAATTGGGCAAAAAGTAGCAGTAAAGTTACTTTCATATTACGAAACGGGTGATTCCTTAATCACCCGTTTTTTTTGTTAAAAATTATTCTCACACAGAGCCACGGGTAACACGGAGAAATACGACACTGTTCAGTGCCAAATTATAAATTGGAAATTTAGAAAAACAGAATTAGCCACGGATTTGAATGTTTTTTTTAAAAATTGTAGGAGCGGCTTCCCAGCCGCGATTTTTGGGATTAGAAAATTCCTCCTACAAAAAATGCTTTATTTTCACGAAATGATATCGAAATTGTTCCATCCATGAAATAGCACCTCTTTCTCTATGTATTTTTTTTAAACAATTCGTGCTATTCGTGTGATTTGTTGTTTCTATGTTTGGGGTTGGGTATGGGTTTTAAAAAACTACACTCTAAAGTTTAGTCTCTTTAGTTTGTTTCGCGGTTAGCAAAATTAGTTTCTTTTGTAGTCCAAGTCTTTTGTAAAAACAATGTAGATTTGTGATATTATTTTATTCGCAGGAGAATAGGCGCATGGTCTGAGCCATATACATCAGATAGGATGATGGATTTCTCGACTCTGTCGATTAATCCCTCGGTTACAAAAAAATAATCTATTCTCCAGCCGATGTTTTTCTTTCTGGCGTTGAATCTATAAGTCCACCATGTATACTTTTCGATCGCGTCCGGAAAAAAATGTCTGAATGTATCTATGTATCCTTTTTCTAAAAGTTTATCGAGCCATTGCCTTTCGATTGGTAAAAACCCTGAATATTTTTCGTTCGCTTTTGGATTCGCTAAGTCTATGTCTTTATGAGCGGTATTAAAATCTCCGGTGATTATTAGTTCTTCTCCTTTTTTTCTTAGTTCTTTACATAATTCTAAGAAAGCGTCGTAATAGTCGAGTTTGAATTTAAGGCGTTCTTCACTGCTTTTCCCGTTTGGGAAATAAACGTTAAATAGTGTAAAATTTGGGTATTTTAACCTTATGAGTCTGCCCTCTTGATCGAACTTCTCCGAACCGATGCCAAAGCCGACATTTTCCGGTTTTTCTTTTGATATGACCAATACTCCGCTGTATCCCTTTCTTTCCGCAGAGTTCCAATAGATGTTATAGCCTTTCAGATTGAGAGACTCTTTGAAATTTAGCTGAGTTTCCTTTGCCTTTATTTCCTGTAAACAGAGTACATCGGGTCTTTGATTTTTAAACCACTCCTTAAAATTTTTTTTCAAAATCGCGCGGAGTCCGTTTACGTTGAAAGAAACAATATCCATTAGATTGTATTATTAATTAATTTTCTATTTTTTGCAAAAGAATATATCATTTAATTTTACCGCTTTCTTCTGTTAAATCAAATATCAAAAAATAGAAATCAAAATTACAAATAAAAATGTAAAATTATCCCCTCTCCCAACTTTAAAAACTAAAAAAGCTTTTTGGTTGAATCTCTATTCGGAGGATGTTGGGTTTTGAATTTTTGAACTTTGATTTGTTATTTTCCATTTTGATATTTAATTTTTACATTTTGTTACATTTTTACTTTAAGTCCTTTTCCCTTTAAATATTCCTTAACTTCCTTTATGCTTAAAATACGAAAATGAAAAACCGAAGCGGCCAAAAGAATATCCGCTCCGCCTTCGACTACTCCCTCGTAGAAATGTTCGAGAGTTCCTGCTCCCCCCGAAGCGATTACCGGTAAACCGACAGCATCGGAAATCGCTCTTGTAAACTCGATATCATAACCCGCTTTTGTGCCGTCTCCGTCCATACTCGTGGGTAGAATTACACCCGCCCCAAGTTCTTCACACTTCTTGGCCCATTCTACCGAGTCTTTTCCTGTGGGTTTTGTCCCCCCCGCAATTACTATTTCAAATCCCGAAGGCATTTGTTTGTTTCTTTTTCCGTCGATTGCTATGGTTATTTTTTCAGACCCAAAACTTTTAACCGCTTCTTGAACCAAATTCGGATTCTTCACTGCCGCGCTATTCACGGAAATCTTATCCGCTCCGGCATCTAGAACTAAATCTATATCCTCTAAATTGGAAATCCCTCCGCCTACTGTTAGAGGAATTTCTATAGCAGAAGAAACATTTTTAACCCATTCCAGTCTTGTTTTTCTGTTTTCCAGAGTCGCGGCGATGTCCAGCATGGCAAGTTCATCCGCGCCTTCTTTCTGGTAAAAAGCAGCATTTTCAACAGGGTCGCCTACCTGTTGTAAATTTACAAAATTAACCCCTTTAACCACTTGCCCGTTTTTCATATCCAGACAGGGCATAATTTTTATTTCATTCATCTCTTCTCCTTTTTTCTAAAAAAACATATTATTATTTCTAAAAATATAAGTATTCTATCAAAAATAAATCCTGAATCCGCCCGAGGGTATAATCGGGAGCGAATAGTAGGGTTCCATTTTTACGTTATTATCGTATTCTTCTCCGTATTCGTAATAGTAGCCCATTATATTTTTTCTGTTATATACATTCCAGATTTCAAAATAAGATGAAGATTTCAATCCAAAAAGAGTATAATTAAAATTTAATCTTATATTAAGTTGATGAAACGGAGAATATCTCTGCGAATTATTCGCACCTTTTATGGGAATCCAGAAAGTACCTGAGGAATCGGCGACAGCAGCCACAGTTGGCGTATAAGGACTGCCGCTTGCGTATCTGAATTGTGTGCCTAAAGAGATCTTTTTTGTAATTTCCCAATCAAAAACTGCAGAAAACATATGTCTCTTATCGAAATCAGCATAGTACTCAATCTCATCAAGAAATTCTCTCCGTTTTGCGAGACCAAGAGAGTAACTTAACCAGCCTTTGAATCTTTTCGAATCTTTCTTCAAGAAAAATTCTATACCTCGAGCGTAACCTGTGCCATCGCTTGAAAAGTTCTCAAGCGTATCAACCGTCACCAAGCTATTATAATCTTTTTCATATAGCTCGACCCATCCCAGCAAATCTTCGACAAATTTGTGTCTTAACCCTAATATGTAATGTATGGCTTTTCTGGAATCGAGGGTCTGTTCTCTTTCGGCAACCTCGGCTCCGGAATACTGAGAGAATAAACCAGTTGCGGCACGTATTTCTGTCTTGGGCGTCAACCTATATTGCAAAGAGAATCTGGGGGAGAGGTCAAAGATTTCGTTTAAATCCCAGTAGTCAGCCCTCAGTCCCCCTGTAACGGCAAGCCAATCCGTAAGACTCCAGGAATCCTGAATATAGTAGGAAGTCTCCCAAGTTGTATCTTTTAACTCGAAAATTGTAGTTTGCACTGTGGGGTCATCCGGGTCTATATTAAAATCAACCAGATCTAGCGGCAGGTCCTCTTCAATATCATAAAGACCTACACCCAATCTTACACCTGTTTTAATCGTGTGGGCAGAATTGAAAGTCCATGTCAAATCTTCAACAAATCCGAAATCAAGAGCATCTACATCGATTTTTACATTCCTGCCTATCTCTACATGAAATGTTGTTTTTTCTCTGGTCAAAGCACAAACAGAATACAAATTTTCGTTAATTATACTTTTCCATTCCAGAGTCTGTGTATTGAGTTTACCCTCATCGTATATCTTTGTCGGCATTCCTTCTTCAGGTTCATCAGTAACGAAGTCAATAAGTTCGTAGGAGACCAGTCCCGAGAGGTAAATTTTATTGGTTGGGTTCGGTTCATACCCAAACTTAAAATTACCGTCCCAGAAATATGGAATGGGGAATTCCTCGCTCTCTTTCATAACTAGGTCAAGATAAGTGCGCCGTCCAGCTATCAGAAAAAACCCTTTGGAAGTGATTGGACCTTCAAGTAAGCCTTGCATATTTATAAATCCAAGAGATGCATTACCTGAAAAACTTTCTCTGTTGCCTTCGCGGGTAGTTACATTGAAAACCGAAGATAATGCGTTACCGTACTTTGCAGGAAATCCTCCGGTTTGGAGTTCTATATTCTCTATAATCTCCGAGTTAAAAACCGATTTCATCCCTCCGAGATGCCAGGGCCACGAAACAGTACACCAATCAAGCATGAATAAATTTTCATCAGAACCTCCGCCGCGAACATACAAAGCCGCTGATGAGAAAATATCTCCCATTGCAGCAACTCCCGGCAATGTATGAATTACTCTAATAGGATCTTGCATTGGTCCTTCTCTCAAAAGAAAAGTTTCTCCTTCCAATACATGATCACTAACAGCGCTCCTTTCAATTAATTTCTCACCCGAAATAACCACTCCTGGCGAATTGATTACCCCTTCCTCAAGAATTATATTCATAGGAATAGCCCTATCTTCGTAAACCTCAATATCAATTGTATCGGAATTATAACCCATCATTCTTACAATTATTTCTTGATAACCAACAGGAACATTCTGAATTATATAATACCCGTTACCATCAGTAGTTGATCCCAATGTGGTTTCAGCTACCATGAGATTCACGCCGGTAAGTGGTTCTTTACTATCTCTGTCAGTCACCATTCCGTAAATAGAACCTGTTTTTTCAGCAAAAACGATTTCCGGGATCATAATAATAGAAACTAAAAGAAGAAAAAATGTTTTTCTCATTAACTACCCCCTTTCTTTGAACTTGAGTGAATTTTAATTGTCTTAATTCCGACTTATATATAAACAATTTCTATTCATTGTCAAGATTGCATAGAACAATAGATTTCAGGTTTTTAATAGAGAAAAATACTTTGTGTGTTTCAGCATTAAAATTACCCTTGACTTTACTGCCTTTTTTTCTTAATAATTCCGTATGAAAAAGAACATTACCTTAATATTACTCGGTTTCGCGATTGTTGTTATCTTATTTGTAGTTATGGGATTCAGACCGGAAATTTATATGCCTCTTGAAAGATTTCTTTATGATAAGAGAGAATTCTTCGAAATCGACCTCGCTCAGGAAAGAGAAGAAATCGTTATCGTTGATATAGACGCGAAAAGTGTTAAAGAACTTGGCAGATATCATAATTGGCCCAGATATTATTTCGGTAGAGTAATAGATGTTATTTCTTCGCAGAGACCTTATGTGATAGGTTTGGATGTAATATTTTCAGTTCCCGATTCACTGAGTGATTTCGCTGAACAAATATATTTGAAAAGGTTAGAAGAGGATTTGAAAACCGTTTTCCCTTCGTCGGATTCTTTGGAGATGAAAGAAAAACTTAAAACTTTTCTTACTTCTTTTTCTTTTGATTCCTATGTGGCTCAGTCTATAAAAAGAGCAGGTAAAGTCGTTCTCGCTTCTTATTTAAACCGGGACAGTGTGAACCCGCCGGTAGCTGATATAAGTGAGTATTATCTTAATAAAATCGAACCCCCCGACCGGCAGGAGCTCACTTTTGAGGGAATAACCATGCCGATTTCGGAGTACCTGAACGCGGGAGCCTATATAGGACTGGTTAACGATGTTTTTGACCCCGACGGAATAAGAAGAAAAGATCCTTTATTTTTCAATTACAGAGGTCATACGCTTCCTTCGTTTTCTCTGGCAATAGCTATAAGAGCTGTTAAGGACTGGGACTTTGAAGATGGTAAAATGAAAATTCTAAGAAGGGAAATTCCCCTTGAAGACGATGTCTATTTAAGAATAAAATATCAGGGTGACACGAAAACGTTCCGTTATGTTCCTTTCGCAGATGTTTTAAAGGGGGATATTCCGGATACACTATTCACAAAAAAAATTGTTTTGTTGGGTTCTTCTCTTCCTGAATTGTACGATTACTCTCAAACTCCTTTTGGGGCTAAATTGCCCGGGGTTGAGTGTCATGCAAATGTAATTCATAATCTTTTGTTTTCCAATCCCATAACTGCTCCTCCGAGGTATGCAGTTATTATAATATCAATTTTTTTGATTTCTCTGACTTTGTTTTTGGCAAACAAAACTGCTCCCTATATTTCACCCATAATTACATTTATAATTATTATAGGTTATTTGTTATTTACAATCGTAATGTATATGAGTTATTTCATATCTTATGAAATGTCCAGGCCAATAATAGGTATTATATTTGCTTTTCTTGCCGGGCTTACATCGAGAATTTATTTCGGAGAGGAAGAGAAGAAATGGATTAAAGATCTTTTTTCGAGGTATGTTTCCGAGGAAGTTGTTAAGCAAATTATAGACTCTCCGCATTTGAGTCTGGAAGGTAAACGCCAGGAAATCAGTGTTTTGTTTTGTGATATAAGGAACTTTACCCCAAGAGCGGAGAAGGAGACCCCTGAGAATATTGTCGCTATTCTTAACGCCTATTTTGAAGAGATGTCGGGCGTCATTTTTCAATATGGCGGTATGGTGGATAAATACCTCGGAGACGGTATTATGGCACTTTTCGGTGCACCCATAAACCAGCCCGGACACGCGGATAGCTCTGTTTCCTGCGCTATAGAGATGCAAAACCGGGTTCATTATTTAAACCAGAATGGGATAATGAAGGGGAAATCTCCTCTGGAGATTGGAATCGGTATAAGTTCCGGTGAGTCTGTGATTGGGAATGTAGGTTCAACCAATAGAATAGAATACACCGCTATAGGAGATCCGGTTAATACCGCCGCCCGTATAGAGCCTCTTAATAAGGAATATAAGACGAGAATTCTGATATCGGAAAGCACGAAGAATAAACTTCAGGGAACCTATAAGATACATTTCGTGGGAAAAATACAGCTTAAAGGTAAAACTGAATACACGGGTATCTATGCGATTACTTCCGATTTATCTTTATGGTGAAAAAACGAAATGTAAAAATCAAATATAAAAATGGAAAATGACAGATCAAAATTCAAAAAAAAAAAAAACAGAGAAACAACGAATCACACAAATCACACTAATATTAAAAGAATAGTCTTTATTTTTCTATGTTGATAAAAATAATTAATCTAAATTTATTTGTGAAATTTGTACAATTTGTTGTTAAGTAATGGGTTGGTTTGGGTGGGGATTTAAAAATAATTTTGCATTTTTATTTGTAATTTTGCTTTTTAATTTTTGATATTTAATTTATTAGGGAGAGACAATGAAATTAAACGGAATATGTTTTTGTAATAAAAACAAAGAAATAACTGGGAGTACTACACGGAACTTCTTATCTGATAGTTTATCTAAAATAAAAAAGGAGAAGTTATGTTTTTGATAATTTTAGGGACAATTTTAAATTTTTATACAAATGATGTCATGATAAAAAGGGCAGATAGTACAATTATCCCCACAATCGGCATGGAAATTCTGAATGAAGATACGATAATAGCCAATGATAGTTCTCAGGCTGAAATACTTTACGCGGACAGCAGTACTCTTTATATAGACGAAAACTCACGAATTTCTACCTCAGGTACAGAGAAAAGGTCCGTATTTATTTCGGTAGGAAGAGTATGGGCTAAGATAAAGAAATTAATTAAGGGGGAATCGTTTGAAGTGAAAAACCCTCTTTCCGTTTCCGGCGTAATGGGAACCGAATTTGAAGTTTCTTACTTGGATGATGAATCTGTAGTTAGGGTTGTCGAAGGTAAGGTAAATACAGAGGATAGGCAGACAGGTCGGGAAGTTATTCTTCAAAAGGAAAAAGCGGTAAGAGTAAGAAGAAACATGGAAATGGAAGTTAGAGAGTTTAAATTAAAAGAACTAAGAAAATGGTACGAATGGAAAAAAGACCACTTGGAGTTTTTACTCAGGAAAATCGAAGAAGCTTTGAAGCAGGGTCGGATTATGCAGGCGTCGAGATTGATGGCGCAGGGAAAGGTTCTGGCTCAAAGGTTAAATATGACCGAAGAATATCAAACAAGAGTCGAGCAATTAAAAAGAGAATACCAAAGATCGGAGGAAAAACAGGGGCTTATAGAAAAAAAGCTTGATAAAGTAAATCTTTCCTATCGCCAGATATTTTCAGCGCTTAACAGAGTCGAACCAAGATTAACCGAATTAAGTTTGAAGGTTAACCGATTATCTCTTCATTTATTAGAATTAGAAGGTTATGTGAGAAAAGATAATACTTTTGTAGCGAAACAACAATTGACTATTGTAAATCGTCAAATCGATGAAATAGAGAATCTGATTAAAGAAATAAAGCCACAAACTATATACGAGTGGCAAAAGAAAATAGAGGATGACTATCAATTTTTAGAAACAGCGCAAAAAATGCCCGGGATTGACGCACGGACAAGAGGTGAAATTCAACTTACATCTAAGAATCTGAGAGATTTGAAGGAAAGAGTGCGAAGATGTAAAAATTCTCTTGTCAAAGATATGAACACCTTCAGAAAGTTGAAACTTGAAATCGTAAAATTGAAAATAGGTGCCATCCAGAGGTAATTGTCAATCGGTATTAGGTTTCAAAATCTAAACTGTTAAACTTTATATCCGTTTTTCCCATTCTTCTACGGAACCTTCGATTACCTCGAACAATGGATGGGGTTCTAATTCTTTTTTATAAATTAATTCCTGATATTTTTTTTTGTCCCTTGTTTTTAGTTTGTTTATCAGGTGGTTTCTTTCATAATTCATTTGTAGAGTGGTTACGGTTAATTTTGACGTGGTAAAGTTAAAATCGATTTTTGTTTTGTCGAAGTTATATCCTCTTTTAACAGACTCCCGGTAAACTACCGACAGATACTGATCGATACAACCGAGCGGTTTATCACATTTTTTGAATCGGTCTAGCTGGGGGTGGTTTTTGTATCCCCTTGTTTTTCCCTCGAGCACTTTTTTTGCCAGAAGAGTTTCTCTCCATAGAGCAACCAGTGCCTTTCCGTCCAGGTATTTTGGATGCAAAGACCAGATTCTCATTTAACTAAGCTTCGGAAACAGTTAACAATATGTTTCTGTTGTTTCTTGGACCATCGAATTCGCAGAAGAAAATATTCTGCCAGGTGGATAGTCCGAGTTTTCCTTCTATTATAGGGATTGTTTCGCTGGGTCCTACGATACCTGCTTTCAAATGAGAATCTCCGTTTCCGTCCTGCCTGTCGTGTTTCCATACACCCCGGGGTATTAATTTTCTCATTAAATCTATAACGTCTTCCTGGACACTCTCATCCCAGTTTTCCTGAATCATAATAGCGGCAGTAGCTCCCTGAGCGTAAACGTTTATAAATCCTGATTTAACCTTGCTTTCCCTAACAAAATCCACTACCTGAGAGGTTATATCGTATAAGCCTTCTCTGCTTCCTGTCGAGATTGTTATAAGCTTTTGCATTTTTTCTCCTTTCTGATTTTCACATGTAGGGCATGTAAAAATTATAGGTTTTTTAAAATTAATCAATAGCTTAATTCTAACTGTGTCAAGTAGCATAAATTACTGACAGCCCCACAAAATTTCTGTGCACAGGAGATAGAATTCAGTGGTTGTAAGGTTTATAATAATTTTTAGGCTGATAATAGCTAATCATGATTATTTATAGAATCAGAGGCATTACCGTACGAGAAAGACGTGGTCAATTTCCCCTGCGAGGAAATTGCCGCTCGGCTCTCGGGTTCGCTCTTCTTGAAATGTTTCCATTTCAAGAATCCGTGCCCGCTCACCCTCCGAGACGCTTTCCTGTACAGCACTCCTTATTCATTTTCACGTTTCGCGTTAAGTAAACAATGAAACAATTTGTGTTATTTGTGTGGAAAAAGAGTTCCGAGTGCGGAGTGTCGAGTACTGAGTTAAAAAAGAATTAAATTCTCTACATGTTCTACATTTGAATAACTTAGTCATTAGTCATCTGTCACTGGTCACCGATCAAGAAAAATAAGTGAAGTTAATGCGTGTATGGGTGAATGGGATGACTGTTTTTTCTCATTTACACATCTACCCATCTACCCGATTTGTTGTTTTTCTTTGTGTTCTTTGTGAACTTTGTGGTTCAATATTTTTTTTGGTAGGGATTGGGAAATAAAAAAACATGTTGACAATATTTAATCATAAATTATAATCAAATAAATGAAAAGCATAGGTTTTAC
>CAZVXD010000039.1:0-15177 GCA_964631335.1 uncultured bacterium | reverse complement strand
GCTTAGACACACCACCAGCGTTAGTCCTGAGCCAGGATCAAACCCTTCGTGAAAAAGAGTTTAACTATAGAGAACCCTGACAACTATTCAATTATCAATGATCTGGTATATAATATAAAACATTCGTTTTTTGTCAAGGTCTTTTTAGATGATTTTTCATTTTTTTTAGTATAAAGAGTTAAAAAACAACTCCTATGGAATGCAATATCCATTCAATTAAGGATTTTCTTTATACTGAAAAGATTTGGCTTGATTATAATTTTATGCGAACCAATCGAATGTCTTTTTTAGTCCTTGTTTGAGTGGAATCTCAGGCTCCCATTTCAAATCTTTTCTTGCTCTCTCACAGTTAAGGTAGATTTCTGAAATTTCTCCTTCTCGAGCGGGTGCCAATGTCGGTTCGATACTTTTGCCTGAAATTTCCTTTAATATTGAAAAAAGCTCTTTTATTGTGGTAGGGGTTCCCGTCCCTATATTATATACACCTCCGTCTCCCCTATCGATCGAAAGCATATTAGCTTCGACTATATCTGAAACAAAAACATAATCTCTCCTCATAGAACCGTAACCGTACATCACCGGTTGTTTTTTTTCTATTAATTGGTTGCAAAATATGGCTACAACCCCTGCTTCACCATTAGGATCCTGCCTGGGACCGTATACATTACCGTATCTTAAACACGTAAAAGGAACTCCTTTCCACTCCGAATAAACCCGCAAATAATTTTCACAGGTTAATTTAGCTACGCCATAAGGAGATAGAGGCTTTGGCAGCAAATTTTCATCCGCGAACCGGGCTTCTCCGTAAATAGCGCCGCCGGTGGAGGAAAAAACAATTTTCTTTATTTTTGCCTGAGCTGCAGCTTCCAGTAAGTTTAATGTTCCTCTTATATTTATTCCTTCATCCCACATTGGATCTGATAAAGATTTACGAACATCTATCTGAGCCGCGAGATGAAAAATATAAGAAGGAGAATACTTTTTAACAATAGTCTTCAAATCAGCGTCGCATATATCTTTTTTTAAAAAATCAGCGCTCTTATTTAAGTTATTTTCAGACCCTGTCGAAAGATTGTCAATCACTATAACATCATAACCCAGGGAAATCAATCTATCTACCAGATGTGACCCGATAAATCCGGCTCCGCCCGTAACCATCATTTTATCACTCATTTTTGCTCGCCTCCGAACGTAAATAATCTCTTATGAATACATCTATATAACCATCCAGTACTTTTTTAGCATCTCCAACTTCCGTTTCTGTTCTATGGTCTTTAACCTTTTGATATGGATGCAGTATATAAGACCGTATTTGATGTCCCCATTCAATATCTTTTTTACTTTTTTCTCTTTTTTCTTTTTCCTTTTCCAGTTCTTTCATTCGCATATCGTAAAGTTTCGATTTTAAAATCTTTTCCGCGATGACTCTGTTCTGCATTTGAGAGCGTTCACTCTGAGAGGTTACAACAATATTGGTCGGTTTATGAATTAAACGTACAGCCGTATTAGATTTATTGACATGCTGCCCACCTGGCCCGGAAGCTTTAAAAGTTTCAAGTTCAATATCGTCGCTATTTATTTCTATATCTATATCATCTTCCACAAGAGGATATACAAAAACGGAAGCAAACGAAGTATGTCTTCTTGCCCCGGAATCAAAAGGTGAAATGCGGACGAGGCGATGAATACCTCCTTCGGCTTTTAGATATCCATACGCGTAATCACCTTTTACTTCGAGTGTGACATCTTTAATTCCCGCTTCATCACCTTTCTGGTAATCTATAACTTTATATTTGTAATTCTTATTTTCTATCCATCTTGTATACATACGCAATAAAATTGAAGCCCAATCACAGGATTCGGTGCCGCCTGCTCCGGGATGAATTGTCAATACCGCGTCTTTTCTATCATTTTCGCCCGAAAGAACAATTCTTAATTCAAAATCTTCCAATTCCTCTCTTATTCTGTCTTCTTCTTCTTCGATTAGTTCGGCGCTTTCCCCCAGACTTTGGAGTTCAGAAAGATATTCGACATTTTCCTTAAAATTTTCCCATTCTTTTATTTGAGATTCTGTTTCTTGAATTTCTTTCAAGGTTTTCTTTGCTTCATCTGTATCATCCCAGAAGCCCTGCCCTCTGCTTTTTTTCTGTAATTTAGCCAATAAATCTCGTTTTTTATCGATTTCAAATATACCTCCCGAGTTTAGCTATCCATTCTCTCAAATTACCAACCGACATCTTTGCCCTCCAAATATCTTTCTACTAAGTCGACCTCTTCGACTCGATCTGAAATTTTTCCTATCCATTTTCCTTCTATTATTCGTTTCTTTAACAATCCTATCGCCGGACTTTCTTCAATTCCCAGGTTCATAATGTCTTCTCCCGTTAACTCGGGCTGAAGTTTTTCTCTGTTATCAAAAAAATTCTCGATTATTATGGAATTCTTTGGATATCTGGCAAACAAATACAATAAAGAGTAATCTTCAAGTTCAAAAAGCTTATGTACAACTTCAATGTTTCTGAGAACTTTATTATTTATTTCTCTTACATACTTAATTTGCTGTATGAAACTTTTTTCAAAATTGAAACTACGAAGAGGTTTTTTTTCGAGAAGAGCTATTATTAAAGTGTTGACAGGACTTACATCAAATTGAAGCGAGCCGACATCGACTCTTTCCAGAAAACCCTGCCCAGGATACGCAAATCCCAAAACCTTTAGAACTCCGTATTTTTTTAAATAATTTAGCACATCGGACCCATCCCTGAAACATAATTTGATTTCCGTCCATAGCCTCTTATGTGACAATTGTTTAAGATATTTTAAATCCCTCTGCAGTAATTTTTTTGTATTTTCTTCAATCTGAAAGGAAAGTTCCATAGAAAATCGTATAGCTCTAAAAATTCTGGTAGGATCCTCTCTGAAACTATCGGGATGCAGAATTCTCAACAGTCTCTTCTGACAATCTTCAAGGCCATTAAAAGGATCGTATATATTGCCAAAATTCTCAGGATTTAAATCTACTGCTATGGCATTAACAGTAAAATCTCTTCTTTTTAGATCAACCATCAGGTCTTTTGTTCTGCGAACTCTGGGAAGGCCCACCCTATTTTTAGGATACACTTCCCTCCGAGCGGATACAAAATCGACTTTCGCGGAATTATTCCATTTAACTGTGGCATTGGGAAAACGTCGTTTATAAATAAATTCTCCTCGAACTCGTTTACTGAAGACTTTTGCCAGTTTTACGGCATTACCGATACATACAACGTCTATATCCTGAAATGAGCGCCCGAGCAAAATATCACGAACAGGACCGCCTATAAGATAAACTGAAAATCCCAACTTCTTGGCAATTTTGCCTATTTCTTTAAAAACATTTCTTAACTCGGATTGAAAATTAATGCGCCTCATTTAATATGACTTCCGTTATTTTTTCAGGTAAAACCCCATCTGCCTCAGCAAGAAAATTTACTATCATTCTGTGGTCAAATACTGAGTGGACAATGCTTTTAACATCATCCATCGAAGGTGTAGGTCTATCGTAAAGGAAAGCTCTTGCTTTAGCGCCTATTAAAAGATACTGCCCTCCTCTCGGGCTTACTCCCCACTCGACATATTTCTTGACTGCCTCGAGTTCACTCGATTCGGGTCTGGAATCCTTAAGAAGCTTTCCTATGAAGTCTACGACTTTATTACTTGCCGGCATTGACCTTATTGCATCTTGAAAACCCAGCAATTCTTTCGAGTTTGTTGTGGCTTTAATTTCCGGGGAAAAACTTCTTGGCGGACTTGCTATTATTTCTTTTTCCTCTTGCTTCTCTGGATAACCCATTTTTAAAGATAGCATAAAGCGATCGAGTTGCGCTTCCGGAAGCGGATATGTCCCTTCTTGTTCTATGGGATTTTGTGTGGCAATTACAAAAAAAGGAGATTTGATAGGATAAGCTTTTTTCCCGTAAGTAACCTTTTTTTCCTGCATCGCTTCAAGTAAAGCGGATTGTGTTCTTGGAGGAGCCCTGTTTATTTCATCGGCAAGAACGAAGTTCGCGAATACCGGGCCTTTTACAAAATCAAAGAACCTCTCTCCTTTATGGTTTTCTTGTATAATTTCCGTTCCGGTTATGTCGGTAGGCATTAAATCGGGAGTAAATTGTATTCGAGAAAAAGTCAGACCGAGAGCTCTGGATAAGGCACTAGCCAACAACGTCTTAGCGAGCCCTGGCACACCGATAATCAAACAATGCCCTTCACAAAGAACAGAAATTAAAAGTAATTCCAATATTTTATCCTGTCCTATTATGGCTTTGTGAACTCTGTCTGTTATCTTTTTCCCAAAATCTTTCATTTACTTTTCCCTTTCAAATGTATTGAGGATTACATCCACTTCTTCTAAGAAAGGCCATTTCTTTTTCCCGGGAGCGAACACATGACCGTCGAGGAAATACCAGATACCGGCTTTTTGAAAAATATAGCTTACAAAAGGTCCGCCCATGGGACCGCCTTCCAATTCGTCGTTTCTCCAAACTCCCCTGACTTGAATTGCCCTTTCCTCTTTGAAATTTACAGTATCTAATGTCGTTAACTCGACTAATTTAGTTTCTCCCTGCGAAGAAAGTACCGGAATTCTCTCAACAAAAATTTTATCGCCATTGAAGTACTTCGAAAAAAGACTATCGCGAAAAGAGATCGGGTTGCTTATAGGCTCTGTTGTGTATAAAAGAGTAACCAATCTATCCGGGTTCTTTCTAACATAAGTCATAAAACCATCTTCATTTTTTGACACCCTGTAACCAAAAGGTATTTCAAAGGACGCCCCGAGAAAATCTTCCATTTTACTTTTTTCTTTTTCCTGATAACCATTCATATAAACCATTTTCGAAAATCTTTTTCTTTCTTCCTTCCTTAAAACTTGATAGACGGTTTCAGCTGAACGGTCAAGCGTTTGTTGAGTTTCTTCTGTGTTTTCACCTGTTATTATGATGGCGGTTTGAAGACGAACCCACAGATTGTTTTCCATAAAAAGTCCTTCGCCTTTTTCAACTGCTTCCTTCGCTTCTTCTCCCAATAAATCACTCATGTGATGATCATCGATATTACCGACAATAATAACGTTTCTCCATAGCTTATACCGGTCAAAATCGGACAGATCGACCTGTTTAATATTAAAAATTTTCTCTTCCGTCGGATAAAATTCGACCTTTTCTATGTTATTGATAAAAGACTCCACTTGAAATTTATCGGGAGCGATAAGGACTACTTCGTCTCTACCGCCTATTGAATGAGGCAGAGAAACTCTTTTACAACCACTGAATTTAGCGACCAGCGCCAAGAGAATCAAACAGTATTTTAGCTTTTCTATCATTGGGATTTACCTCCAACCATTTCTTTAAAAGATAAACGGACATCATAGTATCTTTTTTATAATCATAGCTGTATAAGAAAACATTACTATACATTTCGGGGTTACTTATCAATTCCGTCACTAAAAAATCTCTCTTTTTCTTTTCTCCTGTATGAGAATAAAGATCCAACAATCCGATATAACCGTTTATAGCTTTTTCAACTTCAGGAGATTCTAAAACTTTTTTGAACGCATTTTCTGCTTCCCGTGCCATCCTTTCTTTATTTTCTTCCGAAATATCCGCGACCGTGACCAATTTATCCAATATCAGTTGCCCCTTGAAGAAGTAACGCTCCGGAAAACTTTCTTCCACAGAAATACTATCGATAAGATTTATCAACTCATCGATTTTTCCCAAAACCAGATAAATGACTCTTAATTCATTAAAGATAGGAACTAACAAAGAAGGTTCTGCGGAAATACTCATAGCTTTATAAAATAATTCGGCAGCCTTGTCGAGTTTCTCTCTTTCTCTTTTATCTAAGCTCTGCTTATAATCCGCTATATCCGCGTATCTTTTGGAAGAAACAACTTCCTCCAGCAGTCTAGAACCAAATTGGTAAAAAGTAGAAAGATAATTCCTCGATATTCTACGGGCAGAAGGGCATTTATAAACATTTGGGTCACTGATTGAATTGAATCTCAATTTATTATCAAACAGATAAAGAAAACGCGATGGATCCATCATATTTTTACCTTTTCTCCCTACCAATCTATAAGCAAGACTTTCCAGCAGTAAATTATCGTTCAACCAGTTCTTGTTACCCGGAGATACAGTATTCGAATAATAAATATTAACAGATGGATTAAAATCATCCTTTATAAATTTCTCGACAAATGAATCCCTGGACATCGTAAGATCGTTTAACTCCGGTTTTAAACCCTGAGAAGAAATAATTATAAGACGGGTAGCAATTTCTTTACGCATTATAAACTTACCTTTATCGGTCCTTATATAATGTAAATTATCTATAATCCAGTCCTCGAATCCCTGAGTTACTCCCATATTCATTTTTTCTCTATTATATACACTTTCGTAATATGTTCCCCTGAAAGGAGAATCGAAATCCATGGGTACTCCGTCTTCTTTCATCTGCCTTACATACCATTCCGTATTCATAAGAGCCAAACATGCCACTCGAACTCCTTTCTTTTCTTCGAAATTGAATTTTCTGTAACCTTTTACCTCTTGCATGAACCATAGCGGGAACGTGTCATTATCACCGTTCGTGAAGAAAACAGAATTGTCTCTGGGACAGGAAAGAAGATTGTAAGCGTAATTATGCGCGATCCAGTTTCTTCTTCTGTTCGCGTTACTTTTTATGTTTGAAATCAGAGGAACAAAACCCAGAATAAAACTAAACCCTATTATACAATAAGCCGAAATAGTTTTTTTTCTCTTTAATTGTTCATAAAACCAGTATAAAGCAATAGAAATATAAAACATGAAAAAGAAAAAACCTACGATCCAGAAATAATCTCTTTCTCTGGGCTCCCGGGGTTGATGAGACGGGTTTGGATCCGAGGGAGAAAATTCGTGATTCAAATAAATAACAAGACCCGCGGTAACCAGCACATATAAAATGAAAATAAGATAAAAAGATTTTTTGTCTTCTTTGAAATGTACAAACATCCCACACAATCCTATCAAAACATACATCCATGTCCCGAATATGGAAAAGGTCGCCAGCAAAGTGCTCGTATTTTCTCTCGGATAAGGCAAAAATTGCCAGGAAAAGTACCTAAAAAAAACTTTAAATTGCTCGAATAAAGCACGAATCGGTCCATAACCGGTTTCCCAGGAAGTATGTCTGATGAATATGTTATCGCTTCCATATTGTTTTCTCGATATTACATCCCATAATTTTGCCCAGGTTTCAGGATTCGACTCATTTATAGAGGGATTCGCGTGCGCTCTTATCAGAAGAATCAAATAAGTCGATACGCCAATAATAAGAAGAACAACGGCAAATGATATAATCTTTGGGGATTTAAATACTTTCCAATCCACCATAAGTATAAAAATCAAAGCCCCGGGCAATAACAATAAGGGCAAAAGATGAATACCAAAAGACAATGCCATTAAATAAACCAGAAGAATAAGTAAATTATTATTACCTTTTATTCCCCTATTATCATCCCATTTAAGAACCAGCCATAAACCGATCGTAATTATTAAAAGAGAAACAGAATACACTTCAGCTTCCACGGAATTGTTCCACACGCTAAAACAGAACCCGGCGCCTATGGATGAGAATATCGATATAAAATGATGGCTTACGGAAATGCCGGCTTTCCTTCCTTCTTTAAATCTATTCAAAACTCTGATAATAACCAGATAAAGGAAACCGGCAGCCAGAGCGCCTGAAAGAATTGAAAGGAAGTTCACTCTCTTCGCCACCTCTTTAAAGGGCAAAAGAATGTCGAAAAATCTTCCCAGCAAAATATAAAAAGGTGTACCCGGAGGGTGAGGCACTCCCAGTATATGTGAACATGCTATAAATTCACCACAATCCCAGAGCGAAACAGTAGGTGCGATTGTATACATATACACAGAAAAAACGACAATAAACACAGAAGTAAATCCAATTATTTCCTTTTGAAAAAATCTCTTCAAAAACAAACTAATACCTCCCTTTCCGTAAAAATAAATTATCTTCTCAACATATCCTGAATAGTAGATTTAATTTCTTTGACATCCAGATCTCCGTAATAATCTCCGCCTACAGCTATCGATATTGAGCCTGTTTCTTCCGAAACTACAAGACATATTGAATCTGTTTCTTCGGTTAAACCTATAGCAGCTCTGTGTCTTGTGCCAAGAGTAGGACTGAGATCGGGATGATCCGTTAAAGGCAATATACTTTTTGCCGCGACAATACGGTCTTCCTGTATTATTACCGCTCCGTCGTGAAGAGGCGAATATATCGAAAATATAGAAACCAGAAGATCGGACGAAACAACCGCTTCCATTTTAATTCCGGTTCTTATATAATAATCGAGTGGAACTTTCCTCTCTATAGCTATTAAAGCTCCTATTCTCTTATCGGATAATTGAGTAATCGCTTTGCTAACTTCTTCAGAAACAATTTCGATGGATTCCTGGATAAAATAACCGAATTTACTGGATTTACCCAGGTTTATGAGCGCCCTTCTTATTTCTGGTTGAAATATTATAATAAATACGATTATCCATAGGTCTCTCAGTCCCCGCATAACTATCTTCATTGTGGGAAGATTCAATACATTACTTACTACAACCAGACTTAAAATCAATAAAAGACCGGTAAGCATAGGAATCGATCTCGTGTTTGCGAAAAATTTTATAACCATAAAAACTAGAGCAGTAACTATAACAATATCAAGGGCGTCCAACCAGGAAAAATCAATCATTCTCCCCTCCAATCGCGTAAATTACGGAGAGAGCATTTTTTGTATACTTCACATCATGAACTCTAAAAATCGAAGCGCCTTTTAAATAAGCATAAACCGCGGTTGCGATGGAAGCATCCATTCTGTTTTTAGCTTCTTCTCCTGTTATTCTGCCAATAAAGGATTTTCTCGACGTCCCTATAAGAATCGGAAAACCAAAGGAAGTGAATTCTTCTAATTTCGATAGAATAGTTACATTGTCTTCCTGTCTTTTCCCGAATCCTATTCCGGGATCCAATATTATCCTGTCTTCATTAATTCCTTTTGAAAGACAGAATTCTATTCTCTCTTCAAAAAATTCTCCTATTTCCTTCATAACGTTTTCGTAATGGGGTTCTTTTTGCATCGTTTCAGGAGTTCCCTTCATATGCATAAGAATAATTTTTGCTTTATAATCACGAATAACCTCTGTCATTTTTTTATCCATACGGAGAGCGGAAATATCATTAACAATTTTTGCTCCGTGTGATAAAGCCACTTTTGCTACATCCGCTTTATAAGTATCTATGGAAATCGGTATGGAGCTCTCCTTAAACAAAGGAAAAACCTCTTTTAGTCTATTCAATTCTTCTTCGGTTTCCAATCTTTTAGAACCAGGTCTGGAGGATTCCGCTCCCACATCTATAATATCGGCTCCTTCTTTTTCTATCTCCGCGAAACGGTTTCGCGCGTCTTTTTCCTTAAAATAATCTCCTCCGTCAGAGAAAGAGTCGGGAGTAATATTCAAAACGCCCATTATAGTATAAGGCTTTAAAACGTTGCCGGTCTTTAATATTCGTAAAATTTTCTCACCGAGTTCCGGCAAACCAAAAGCCTGTTTTTTCAATTCATCGGCAATCAATTTCAGTTCCCGAATAGTACCGGGCAGCAGCACCGTAGAGCTTTCGATACTACCGGTAACAACATCCCGGTGAACAACCGCGTCGCTTCCTCTCGAAATCGCAACCTGTTTTATTATATTAGCCGCAGGAGAAGAAACCTCTCTTATCTCCAGCACCTGAAAAAGAGTTTTCTCAGCCATATTTTTTTTTACATCATTATATACGTCTACGACCTCCAGAGCCGTTTCCGCTTCTCTCAGGTTTTGAATAGATTTCTTTTTAACTCTCATATCCAATAAGATTCAACGCTTCCAGACGGGTTGTCTCTTTCTTGAAAGCGCCTCTTATAGCTGAAGTTACGGTTTTTTGCCCAATCTTTTTCAGTCCCTGAATTTCTAGACATAGCTGCCTTGCTTCTATAATTACAAGAGTCCCCATGGGTTCCAAAACGCTCATTATAGAATCGGCTATCTCGGCGGTCATTCTCTCCTGCAATTGAAGCCGTTCAGAATAGATTTGAACTATTTCCACCAAATTAGAATAACCGGTTATTTTGTCGTCTTTTGGTATATACGCGATATGGACTTTACCGAAAAAAGGCAAAAGATGATGTTCACAAAATGAATAGAAAGATATGTCTTTTAATATTATAATTTCATCATAATGAGGTGTTTTATATACTCTTATTACCTTTTCAGGGTTTTCATGTATACCTTTAAAAAGCTCGGAATATAACTTAGCCACCCTTTTCGGAGTACGCTTTAAACCCTCTCTATCCGGATCTTCTCCGATAGCTTTAATTATTTCTTTTACCGCGTTTTCTATTCTTTTTTGATCCATAAACTATTTCCTTTACTTCATCACCCGTAAGCACTTCTTTATCCAGAAGTGCTGCGGCAATTTTATCAAGTTTTGCTCTATTTTTCTTCATTATATTTTTCGCTGTAGTATGAGCATTTTCAACGAATTTTCTAATCTCTATGTCGACCTGACGAGCCGTTTCTTCCGAATATTCCCTTTCTTTTGCGAGACGTTTACCGAGAAAAATCCCGTCAGTATCCTTTTCAAGAGTAACGGAACCGAGACTCTCACTCATTCCCCACTCACATATCATTTTTCTGGCTATTTCAGTGGCGTTTTGAAGGTCGTTTCCGGCACCGGTCGATACGGTATTAAATTTTAACTCTTCTGCGGCTCTTCCGCCAAGCAAAACAGTTAATCGGGCATCAAGATATTCTTTAGAATAAGTTCTCTTATCGTCGATAGGCATTTGTTGAGTGAGCCCAAGCGACGCCCCTCTGGGAATTATTGTTACTTTATGAATTGGGTCGCTTTTTTCCGTAAAAAGCGAGGCAAGAGTATGTCCCGCTTCATGATAAGCAATAAGCTTCTTTTCCTCGTCAGAGAGTATCATAGATTTCCGCTCTCTTCCCATAAGTATTTTATCCTTCGCTTCATCAAAATCCTCGCTATCCACCTTGTTTTTCCCCCGAGAAGCTGCTATCAAAGCTGCCTCATTACATAAATTCTGTATATCGGCTCCGCTGAAACCCGGAGTTGTTTTGGCAACAACAGGTAAATCCACATCATCGGATAACGGTATCTTCTTTGTGTGCACCTTGAGAATGGCTTCCCTGCCTTTCATATCCGGCATAGGAACCACGACTCTGCGGTCGAATCTTCCGGGTCTAAGTAGCGCTGGGTCAAGTATATCCGGACGATTTGTTGCGGCAAGTATAATTATTCCCAGATTCGGGTCGAACCCATCCATTTCGACCAGCAGGGCATTTAATGTTTGTTCTCTTTCATCGTGTCCTCCGCCGATACCGGCTCCTCTGTATCGCCCGACTGCGTCTATTTCATCTATAAAAACAATACACGGAGTGTTTATTTTGGCTTTTTTGAATAGATCTCTGACTCTCGAAGCCCCGACTCCTACAAACATTTCCACAAAATCCGATCCGCTTATAGAATAATAAGGAACTTTTGCTTCTCCCGCGACTGCTCTCGCCAAGAGAGTTTTTCCCGTACCGGGCGCGCCAACCAGTAAAATACCCTTGGGTATCTGTGCTCCCAATTTTTTGAATTTTGAAGGGTTTCTTAAGAATCCTACAATCTCCTGTAATTCCTGTTTGACTTCATCCACACCCGCCACGTCTCCAAAGTTAACATTTACAGAGGTAAAACGTATTTCTCTCGCCCTGCTCTGCCCGAAGCTCAAGGCTTCGTTAGCGCTTCCCCTAATCCTATTCATCACAAAAATAAGCAAAAACACCATCAGCAAAACCGGCAGCAAAAACTGTCCGACTATTTTCCATATATCTATTTGAGTCTCAGTCTTCACCTCTATACCTCTTTCTATTAATTCTTTTGGCAGTTCCGCGTCTTCAAAAGGAAGCCTGGTTTTTATTAACTTTTCTTCTGTTTTAGTTTCCGCCTGCATATCATTACCGGAAAAAGTTACTTTACTTATTTTTTCTTCTTCAACCATCTCCCAGAATTTAGTGAAACTTACTTCTTCAGGTTTTTCCATTTGCGTATACTGGAGCAGCAAATATAAACCGCCAAAAACCGCCAACCATATTAATACCACTTTAATAAATTGATTTCTGTTTTGCTGCTCTTTTTTATCTTTCTTCTCAGGCATTTATCACCTCTTTATATCTAATTTTTAATATTTTTTCTGTTTTTTCTGTAACAGGCGCCCTATTACTTCTTTTTATTCCCGGAACCAAAATTATATCTTTACTATCGCAAATAATCGGGTGATGATCTCTTAAGATTCTGGGAATCTTGCTGTTAATAAACACATCTTTTATCTTTTTTGTATCGGCACTTCCAAAAGAAACTATCCTATCGCCATTTTCTTTACTTCGTACTTTCAAAGGCAATTCCAGACAATCGAGGTCAAAAAACTCAGACCCTTTTACCTTTAATTTTACAGGCGGCGGAACCACTTCTGTTTCAATGTTATAATTACCGAAAGCTACTTTACCGGATAATGGTAATTTCTTTTCTTTTTCAAATATATTTTTCGCAACAATCACTCCGGAGGGCGTTAATTCTAAATTCAAGCTTTTTAGATTAACAATTCCTCTCTCAGGCAAATTTATTATGTGCGCTCTCTTTAATTCCAATTCACCATTAAAAATCGACAGCATCTTTTTTAAAAGTAAAAACTTACAGGCGGAAGGAAGCTCTTCAAAATCCTTTCTTTCAATTTCGGCGTAATTTAGATGTCGGATTATTCTTACAGAACCAACATATTTTTCTAATGCTTCTTCAATATCTTTTAAATTATCGATAGTTCTATTTATCTTTTTTGAGGCATCTTTTTCAATTTTTTCGAGTAAAGGAATCAGTTTTAATCTAATTCTATTTCTGAGATACCTATCGCTTTTATTGGTTGGATCGGTATAAAAAGCTATTTTGTTTTCTCTCAGATATTCCATTATCTCATGCTTTTGGAAATCCAAAAGCGGACGGAGAATATCCCTATCGTTATAACTCATCTGAGAAAGCCCAAAACCCGAACCTCTAAGGAGTCGTATAAAGAAATTTTCTATTTTATCGTCAAAATTATGACCCAGAGCTATTAAATCTGCCTTTTCAATATCTTTCGCCTTCCTAAGATAAGAAAGCCTTAAATCCCTGGCGCCTTCTTCGATGGAAAGAGAAAGTTTTTCGCAATGTTCTTTAACATCAGCTCCGTCGACAAGCAATTTGAGATCTCTCTTTTTAGCTT
Organism: uncultured bacterium; assembly: GCA_964631335.1. GTDB lineage: Bacteria > Hydrothermota > UBA3072 > UBA3072 > UBA3072 > JAFGHJ01. The sequence continues at coordinate 1,778 of CAZVXD010000039.1, read as the reverse complement.
CTTTTATCACAAAATTCTCCTCTTTTGTAGAATCTTTCCGAAGATTATGATTAAAGTAAGCAATAATGATGTCTAAATCATTATACTTTGATAATACTTCTACCAGCAACGTTGAATCTGGCCCCCCGGAATATCCTATTATTACTTTGTTTACTCCTTTCAGGAGTTCCTTCTCTTCTATAAGTTTTTTTATTCGTTTAATCACTGTTGAATATAACAAGTTATGGTGAATTTTCAAGTCTAATCTTTGAAAAATAGTAATTTAGGAGGAAAATACTCCGCAAAGGCACCAAGACACAAAGAAAATATTTAGTCCTATGTCCATAGTCCAAAGTCCAATGTCAACACTAATTCACATGTAAGAACTATATAGTTTTTATTTTTTGACCAATGACTAACGGCAAGTGACTTATGACTAAGTTATTTACACGGATAAACACTGATTTTCTTTGTTTTTACGCTCTAACGCACCAACTGATATAAAATGTTGACAAAAACGACTAAGTTTTTATAATATAAACGTACCTTAAATTATACCTAAATGTTGAAATATTTATAAGGAGAATAAATAATGAAAAAACAAAAAATGTATGTTAGAGTGTTTCTTTTGGTTGGATTGCTTATATTAACAACAAACATTTTTGCACAAGATCAAGATTTTTACATTTACCTCTGTTTTGGACAGTCGAATATGGAAGGACAGGGTACAATTGAAGCAATGGACAGGACGGTAGATAGCAATTTCCAGGTTATGGCTGCTTTAGATTGTTCAAATCTCGGAAGAACAAAGGGGTCGTGGTATACAGCTGTTCCTCCTTTATGCCAATGTTACTCTAATCTTTGCCCTGCCGATTATTTTGGCAGAACAATGGTTTTAAATCTTCCGGATAGCATCAGAGTAGGTGTTATTAATGTTTCGGTTGGCGGCTGCGACATCAGGCTATTCGATAAAGATATTTACCAGGATTATGATTCTACCTCCACAGAAAGCTGGTTTCTCTCTAAATTAGAAGACTATGAATGGAATCCATATCAATATCTTATCGACCTTGCTCAGTTGGCAGAGCTAGACGGTGTCATTAAAGGGATTCTTTTGCATCAGGGTGAAACTAACACAGGTCAGGATGAATGGCCGTCATATGTAAAGAAAATTTACAATGATATGATAAATGACCTGGGTCTCAACACAGATTCGATACCTCTGCTCGCGGGTGAAGTATTATATGCAGATCAGGGAGGCGATTGCGCGAGTATGAATTCAATAATCGCAGTACTGCCCGATACTCTTCCCAATTCATATGTAATTTCTGCAGACGGTTGTCCCGGTATGGACCAATATCATTTTAACTCGGAAGGGTATAGAATACTCGGTATAAGATATGCTAAGACAATGCTTTCAACGATGGGTTATGATACAACCGATCTTCAATATCCCGAAACCAGTGGAATCGATCCCGAAGATCAAACCAGTGGTTATATGTTAGAACAGAATTCCCCGAATCCATTTAATCCTACAACATCAATAAGATATTATTTACCACAAAAAGCAAAAGTTATTCTGGAAATTTTGGATGTTACCGGGCGAACAATTGAGAAGTTAGTCGATAATATTGAGAGTTCGGGTAAACACACTGTTACTTTTGACGGATCGGGGTTGACCAGCGGTACTTACCTTTATCGATTAACAACTTCAACAGGCTATGAACAAACAAGAAAAATGCTTCTGGTAAAATAAAAGAATAGAGAGTAGTAAGTAGATAGTAGATAGTAGATAGTAG
>CAZVXD010000038.1:0-15774 GCA_964631335.1 uncultured bacterium | reverse complement strand
TACTTGACTAAATCCACAAGCTTTCCTATTATACCTAAAAGGAGGAGCTCATGGAATTAAGTGGTGAAGTCGAACAGAAAGTTACTACAAATTGCAAAGACATGAACGGGTGGATAAAATTCCTTGGAATAGCTTATATTGTATCGGGGGGGGTAACCGCTTTAACTATTTTCGGCATAATAATCGCCTGGCTCCCTATCTGGCTCGGGGTAATTCTTTTGAAAGCCTCTAACAGTACTTCTGAAGTCGGCGCCGGAAAAATCGAATCTCTCGGAGAAATGATGGGTTCTCTGAAGACTTTTTTCATTGTTTCCGGAGTGCTTATGATAATATCCATGGTTTTCAGCATAATCTGGTTTATAATTATGGGTTTTGCAATGCTCGGAGGATTTTTGGGCGAGACGGGAGGATTCTATTAGAAAAACCCCCAGTTTTGTATGCGACTTCATGCTGGGAAGGTTAGCCAAATGGATGAGATTAATGGGATTAGATACAAAATATTACAGAGACACTGACGGAAAGACTATAGTCTATCATAGCCGGAAAGAGGGACGTACGATTTTAACAAGATCTAAAATTTTGGCTGAAAAATACGATGATTCAATATTAATAAAATCGGAACACCTTATGGACCAATTAAGACAAACAGCAAAGATTGTGGATATAAAAAAGCCTTTTTCCCGATGTCCCGTGTGTAACACAGAAACAGAAAAAGTAAAAAAAGAAAATGTTAAAGAGGACGTTCCTCCCTATGTTTTCGAAATTCACAACGATTTCAAAAGGTGCCCTGAGTGCGGCAGGGTTTTCTGGAAGGGAACTCATTATAAAGAAATCAAAAAGGTTATAGATGAAATTAAAAATTAATTTCTTCCTTCTGCTTTTGATGTTGATAACATCATGCGCTCCCATGGTGATGCCCACAAGAAGGCTTGGGGAAGAACCGGTTGTAAGAATACTCCTGCATAAAAATCCGGGCAGCATGAAATTAAAATCCGACGCGAAAATAAGGATTAAAACCGGGAATAAAAACGGCACTGTAGGAGGTCGAATATCTATAAGTTTTGTACCTTCTTTGAAAATCATAACTAATGAAGGCAATATAAACGACCCGAAATTTCCTGTTTACATAGAATCCACAAAAAGATTCATAAGAATAGATGGAGAAATCTATCCGGGGACAATAGTAATATCCAAATTCGGTGATATTTTAGTCGTAAATCACGTTGAAATCGAGAATTATTTAAAAGGAGTTATCCCTTTTGAGATGGGAAATCTCCCGGAAAATCAGATAGAAGCGTTAAAAGCGCAGGCGGTCGCGGCCAGGTCTTTTGTTATGGCTCACAGAAAGCCGGATGAGCCCTTCGATATAGGCACAACTATATGGGATCAGGTTTACGGAGGAATAAGCAGAATAGATAAAACCATCAATAAAGCTGTCGAATCCACCCGGGGCATAGTGGCAACTTACAACGGAAAAATAATAGACGCCAAATATTCTTCGACCTGCGGGGGGATTACCGAAAACAACGAAAATATCTGGATCGGGGAAAGAGTCCCCTATCTTCGCTCGGTCAGGGACGCCGGATGGGACAGGCAGGATTTCTGCAGATTTTCTCCTCATTACCGCTGGGAAAGAATGTACGATAAAAAAGAATTTTTCGAAGTGGTAAAGAAACAAATACATGAATTCTTCGGAAAAACGCCAAAGAGAATAGAGTGGATAAGAATAACCCATAGAACACGTACAAACAGAGTAAGGACAATAGAGATAAACACGGATATCGGGAAATTTTATCTTGAAAAAGACCAGATAAGAAGACTTTTCAGCGACCAGAGAGGCTCTTTGAAGTCGCTCATGTTTCAAATAAAAGTAAAAAGCAGTCAGATTATTATCTCCGGCAAAGGCTACGGGCACGGCGTCGGGATGTGTCAATACGGAGCGATGGAAATGGCTAAAGAACGATATACATATAAAAGAATCTTAAAGCATTATTACAGAAATATCCATTTAAAAAAACTGTGGTGAAATGAAAATATTACATACCTCCGATTTACACATAAAAGAATACAGGGACGAATCCTGGAGAGCCTTTGAATCACTGATTAAAGTTGCCGCAAGAGAAAAAATAGATTTTTTTGTTATCGCCGGGGATTTGTTCGATGAAAAAAGCAGTTTCGTCAAGCTTTACCCGGAAATAAGACCTTTACTTAACGACACCGATTACGAATTTATTATTATAGCAGGAAATCACGACGAAAAAGCTTTCGGGACAGAGGCTTTTCTGGGAGAAAAGGTAAAAATCATAAGGAATTTAAATGAACCGCTTGAATATGAAAACTTAAGATTCTTCGGATTCCCTTTCAGTAATATCACGAGTGGAGAAGTGAGAAATCATTTACGAAAAATAAAAAGCCTATCGCTCGAGGATAAAGTTAACATTCTCCTTTTCCACGGTGAACTTCTCGACCATTCTTTTTCAGGTTCCGATTTCGGCGATGAAAAAATCAACTATATGAGCGCGCGTCTTTCCTTTTTCGAAAATCTTAATTTAAAATATGTTCTGGCGGGACATTTCCATACAAATTTTCAGATATACGAATTAGACCCGGAAGGATTTTTTGTGTATCCCGGCTCGCCTATTTCCATCACGAAAAAAGAAACCGGCAGAAGATCGGTAAATATCTTCGAAGTAGGTAAACCTCCCTCGCAGCACAAAGTAGATACCCCTTATTACAAAAAACTGACTCTTAATATTTATCCCGAAGACAGCTCTTTTCCGTTCTCAAAAATTAAGAAGAAAATAAGAAAATCTCCGAAAGAAGCGAAATTTTTAGTAACCATAACAGGATACATAAAAGAGAATGAAGAAGATTTCCATAAGCAAGTTAAAGAAATGGAAGAAAAATACAGAAATCTCGAAATCGAAAACAGAGTAAGAGGTATAGAACAATTATTAGAGGACGAATTATTTAAAGCGTTCAACAGCAAACTCAAAGAATCAAATCCCTCCAGAAGAAGGGAAATAAAAAAACTTGTTATTAAAAGCCTGTTAGAGAGCGAAGAATGAGAATAAAAGAATTTCAGATAATCCATTACGGTCCGCTACCCGACAGGGGAAAAACAAATCTGTCTGATTTTAATTTAATCTACGGCATTAACGAAACGGGCAAGACTCTAACTTTAGAAGCGTTAATAAAACTTCTTCTTGGGAAAAAAGTAAAAGATTTTAAGAATATCGACAGAGTAGACCAGGAAGTCGATGGCTATATCGTTATAGACACCGAAAAGGGAGAAGAAAAACTCGGCAGAAAAAATCACCTCGATGATATTTTCCCTGTTACCGCGGGTGAATGCCGAAACATATTCGTAATCAGAAACAGCGACCTTTCCATAGAATCGGAAGCCTCGTTCTACACGGAAATTACCAACCGTCTTACCGGTCTTCAGACAGACAGGATAAGCCGGTTGAGAGAAAAAATCCTGGAAATCTCTCAACTTACTCCCGGCGGAGATTTCTCAAACAGGAAGGAAGACGGTCACCTTAAAACAAAAATCGAGGATGCTTTTAAGCTTTTAGAGGAAATAAAATCCCTCAAAAGCGAAGTAGAAGAAAAAGGGATCGAAGAACTGGAACGGGAATGGGTACATCTATACGATGGAATAAAAACAAAGGAAATTCTCAGGGGTAAATATGAAGACGCGAGGAAAAGACTCGCCTACGAAAGAGCTTCTTCCGCGCTTGGTAAAATTAAAGATTACAAAGAATCCCTTGAAGATTTGTTGGCCTTTTCTAAAGACGCTTTCACAAAATGGAGAGACGCGGAGAGAGAAATCAAAAGAACCGGCATAAAGTTTATAGAAATAAATAAAACTTTAAAGGAAAGCGAAGCACGGATAAAGATTATAGAAGAGAAGTTGAGAGAAGAAGAAAATGAATTCAGAATCTCAAAAAATAAAAAAGAAAAAATAGACGTATTAAGATCACGCCTTAAAGATTTAAAAAACAGAAAGATTGAAAGTTCCGCTGAGAAAAAATTCACCCTGATAAATCAGCAAGGCTTTCTTGTGGTTTCTATTATGCTTATTATATCGATCGCGGGACTAATATTCAATCAAACTCCTGTATTTACAATTTTAACAGGAGTTTTCGGCGTTTGTTTCTTTGTCTTTCTGGGGCTGCTTTTGAAAAACAAAAGAAGCGCGGCTCAATTCGAGAAAAACCTGGAAGAATTGAGAATAGACCTGAAAGGGCTGGGAATCGAAGGCGAAACTCTGGAAGATTTTTTAGGTACAGTCGAAACTTTCTCCTTAAAGTTCGGAGAAATAGAAGGGAATATAAATGTAAAAAAAGTCGAGGCCGGTACTTTAAAAAACAGAATTCAGGAGCTACGGGAAAATATCATCCCCGAACTCAATGAAAAAACAGAGCGAAACAATGAAATTATCCGCACTATTAAGTCTGCCACATTTGTTGAGAATCTGGAGGAATTCAGTCGCAATCTGGAAAAAAAAGAAAAACTGGAAAGAGAAATGGGAAAAGAAGAGAGAGTATTAGAAGAAATTCTCGGAGGGGGAAATCCGGGCGAGAAATTAGCCGAATTAAAAGCTTTCGAAGGGAAAGCAAAAGAAGTAGAATTCAACGAAAAAGACTACGACGCTTTGCGAAAAGAAATCTCAACAACGCGGGAAAAACTGGGCGAGCACGAGGGCAGATTAAACATTTTAAGTGAAAAATTCAAAGACATTGAGAAAAAAACAAATAATATACTGGAAGAAAAAGACCTCCGGTGCCAGGGGTCTACAGATCTGGACAATATAAAAATGAACATTCAACAATTCATCGAGGAAAAGGAATTCGCTAAAGAAGACGCCATCGTCGCCCTGGGGATTCTGGATGAGATAGCCAGAGAAGAGAAGACAAAAATAAAGGAGCAATTCGGGAAAGAGAGCGCTGTTTCCGAATATTTCTCAAAAATCACGGGAGGACTATACACAAACGTGATATTCGAAGAGGACGAGGAAAAAATAATGGTCGTACGAAAAGATGAAGCTATGCTTTATCCCTGGCAGCTTTCAGGGGGCACTTACGATCAGCTGTATTTTTCCATAAGACTCGCCTTAGGAGAAAAGATATTAGGAGGAGAAAAAGGGTTCTTTATTCTCGACGATCCTTTTGTAAAAGCCAGCCATAATCGTTTAAATGTCTTAATAAAAATGTTAAAGGATATATCAAAATCCGGCTGGCAGATAATTTACATTTCCGCCAAGGAAGAAATAAAAGAAATACTGGGAAAAGACAACGAGGTAAAACTAATAGAACTCGAAAGTCTTTTGTAAAAAAGGGGCAAGAATTCAAGATTCCCAGGGTGATAGTAAAAAACAAATTTAAAATCTTTGTGTCTTAATGTGGTAATGTTTTTCGGGCTACGGGGGAATAAAAACAACATAATCTTTTTCTCTGTGCCCTCGGCGTGTTTTTTCCTCTGTGTTCTCTGCGGTTCAAAAATTTAGGTATGGGGGGGCTAAATGACCTTGACAAAAACGTTAGTTCATATAATCTTACAAGCAACAAGAAGATATGATCGAAATAAGAAACGTTAGCAAAAAATTCAAGAAGGGCTGGTATGCTCTAAAAAACATTGATCTCTCGATAGCAAAAGGCGATTTTTTGTTCCTAACCGGACAAACAGGCTGCGGAAAAACAACTCTGCTGCGTCTTATCTACATGGATATTTTCCCGGATGAAGGCGAAGTAGCTGTTGCCGGATTCCTTTCAACGACAATAAAAGAAGAAGAGATACCTTTCCTGCGAAGAAGAATTGGCATCATTTTTCAGGACTTTAAATTATTGAGAGACAAAACGGTGTATGAGAACGTGGCTTTCGCGCTCGAAGTAACGGGGCAATCGGGAAGAAAGATGAGAGAAAAAGTAATGAAAGCTCTTACTCTCGTGGGTCTGTCACACAAAAGAAACGATTTCCCGTATACTCTTTCCGGAGGAGAACAGCAAAAAACGGCGATCGCCAGAGCCCTTGTGAGAGAACCGTTTATTCTTCTTGCCGACGAACCTACCGGCAATATCGATCCGGAAGGCTCGGAGGAAATAATAAGAATACTGCAGGATGTAAATACCGCCGGCACCGCAGTACTAATGGCGACTCACGACGTAGACCTCGCCAAAAGAATGGGGGGAAAATTTTTACAGCTGGAACAGGGACAGATAAAAAAGAAATAAAATGTTTTCGATAAGAGAAGCTTTAATTGGTCTCAGGAGAAACGGTGTAATGACATTCATCGCCATAGGTATAATGTTTTTTTCGCTTTTTCTTCTTGGGGCTTTCCTTTGGGGCACTTTTAATCTTTTCGGAGTAATAAACCTCGCCAGGGAAAAAGTTGAAATAAACGCTTTTTTAAGAGAGAATTTACCTCAAAAGCAGGTGGAAGAACTTTCAGAAAAGCTCATGTCCATGGTAGGCGTTGAACGAGTAGAATACGTAAGTAAAGAAGAAGCCTTAGGAAAATTTCAGGAAGAGATAAAAGACGCTCCGAGTTTAATCGAAGCGGTAAAAACCAATCCTCTGCCCGCTTCTTTCAGCATCAAACTAAAAGACGGTTTTACATCTCCTGAGAAAGTAGAAGAAGTCTCTTCAAAAATTAAAATATTCGATGAATTTATCGCCGTGGAATACGGGGAAAGTTGGATCAAACGATTGGATAGGGTGGTTAAAATTCTATTTCTTTTCGATATGCTCCTCGGAATAGTCATCAGTTTCGCTTCTGTATTCGTGGTCTCAAATACTATCCGCCTGACAGTCCTTGCCAGAAAAAGAACTATAGAAGTGATGAAACTCGTCGGCGCCACGGAAAAAACAATACACGCTCCCTTCATATTAGCCGGCGCTATAGAAGGCGGTATCGCCGCGGCTCTGAGCGGAGGGCTCTTATATTTAATTTATCAAATATCTTCAAAATTTTTCGTCGAATTTTATTTTCCTCACGATTATATAATCGCGGGAACTATATTTTTTGGGGTAATTCTAGGAATTATAGGTAGTAAATTAGCTGTAAAAACAACATCAAAGGAAATGAAGTTTGAGTCTCCTAACGTTTAAAGGCGGAATTCACCCTCCGGGCTACAAATATTTATCGAAAAATTCCAAAATAAAAAGGATCGACCCTCCCGATTTCGTATATCTCTACCTTTCACAACACACAGGTGTCCCTTCAAAACCCATTATTGAAAAGAAAGATGAAGTGGAAATAGGTCAAAAAATCGCGGAAGCCTCCGGGAAATTGTCCGTACCTCTTCACTCTCCCGTAAACGGTACTTATATGGGCAGAGTAATGCATCCTCATCCGCTAGGAGGTAGAAAAGAAGCCATAAAAATAAAAGTAAACAAAGAAAAAACCGAGCCTTTCAAGGCGAAAACACACCGGGATATATCGGATTTTCCTCCACAAAAAATTATAAGCATAATTAAGGAAAGCGGAATTGTGGGAATGGGAGGAGCCGCCTTTCCCACCTATTTTAAATTGCAGGTTCCTCCTAACAAAAAAATAAAAGATGTTATAATAAACGGAGCAGAGTGTGAACCCTACCTTACTTCAGATTACAGGTTAATGATAGAAAAACCGGAAGAAATAATGAAGGGCGTGGATATTATAAGAAAAATAGTTAAGCCTAAAAATGTCTGGATCGCGATCGAGGCTAACAAACTCGACGCGCTCGAAAAAATGAAGGGTACTTCTTCTCTATTCCCATGGGCCAATTTCGCGGCACTCAAAACCAAATATCCGCAGGGTTCGGAAAAACAACTTATCGACGCGATAACCGGAAGGGAAGTCCCGGAAGGCGGCCTGCCTTTCGATACCGGCGCTTACGTTCAAAATGTGGGAACAGCCTTAGCAATATACGAGGCGGTGTATTTTGAAAAACCGCTGTTCGAAAGAGTGGTTACGGTAACGGGAAACGTCAGACATCAATCGAATTTTCTAACACCTATAGGAACTTCTTTCAAACACCTTATCGAACTCACTGAAGGTCCCATCGGAGAAATCGTGAAAATCATAAACGGAGGTCCCATGATGGGAATCGCTCAAGCCGATATCGAATCCTGCGTCACAAAAGGAACATCCGGAATAGTAATTCAGAATCAAAAGGAAGCCTCAGAAAAAAAACCTTCACCCTGTATAAGATGCGGAGCCTGCGTGGATCGCTGCCCCATGAGATTGCTGCCCACAGAATTGTACAAATATATAGAAATGAATGAATTGGAAAAAGCAAAAGAGCTGGGAGTAACCTCCTGCATGGAATGCGGCAGCTGTTCTTATATCTGCCCCGCGAACATCCCTCTCACCCAACAATTTAAAATAGCTAAAAATAAAATAAACAGGAAAAGCGAATAATGCTTCGTATAAGCCCCGCTCCTCATATAACTTCTAAAGAAAGTACGCAAAAAATAATGTGGGCCGTGGTTATCGCGCTGATGCCCGCTTTCGCGTATGCGATATACCTGTTCGGGCAAAGAGCGTTACTTTTAACTCTTATTTCCGTATTATCAGCGGTATTAAGTGAATATCTGTTTCAAAAAATCACTAAAAGAGAAATCCGTATTTCTAACGGCAGCGCCGTTATAACCGGAATACTCATAGCTTTCAATATTTCCCCTAACTCTCCCTGGTGGCTTCCCGCGGTTGGTTCCGCTTTCGCCATCATTGTTGTAAAACAAATATTCGGAGGAATAGGTTACAATATTTTCAATCCCGCTCTCGCGGGAAGAGCTTTTCTTACTGCATCCTGGCCGGGATTGATGGCAGGAAATTGGGCTGCCCCATTCTCGGGAACCCTATCCGGACTGCCCACAAAAGCACTGGATGGGATAGCTCAGGCAACTCCTCTAACACTGCTCAAGGTTAATCCCGCGGAAACGATAGCCCAATCATTAAACTCCAGTTATATGTTAAAAGCTCTTTTCTTTGGGAAAGTGGGAGGATGTATAGGAGAAACTTCCGCCCTTCTTCTTTTGATAGGCGCTTTATACCTTTTTATAAAAAAATACGCCGACTGGAAAATATCGCTCGGGTATATCGGCTCGGTTTTTCTTTTTTCGGGCATCTTATATTATCTGGGCAAAACTCCCGTACTTCCTTTATTTCAAATCTTATCGGGAGGAGTAATGCTCGGCGGACTTTTTATGGCAACAGACATGGTAACCTCGCCTGTTACAATTAAAGGACGATGGATATTCGGTATAGCGGGCGGTATAATTTGTGTTCTTATAAGAGTCTGGGGTGGATACCCCGAAGGCGTTTCATATTCGATTTTAATTATGAATATGTTCGTCCCTCTTCTCGATAAAATATCAGAGAAAAGAATATTCGGGAGGTAAAATGGCAAAAAAAATCAGAGACGTTTCCGTATTGTTTTTAGTGGGAGTAACCTCGGCATTCCTGCTTTCCTTTGTATACAGTCAAACAGCTCCCCGGATTTCAAAATACAGAGAAGAATCATTGAATAAATCATTAAGTGAAGTATTCACGGAAAAATCGGCGCGCTTCGAAGAAATAAAGACCGATACCCTATGGAAAGTTTTTAAAGGAGAAAAACAGATTGGTATGGTTTTCAGGTCATCTAAAAAAGGTTATTCAGGTACAATAAGACCGATTGTCGGAGTAGATTCTACAGGAAAAATAATAAAAGTAAAAATACCAAAAGAAGAACTCTCTGAAACGCCGGGACTCGGAATGAAAATAGCAGAAGAAAATTTTCTTAATCAATTTCAAAATCTCGCCGCGGACGAAATTCACCTTAAAAAGGATAAACAGGAAGGAGAAATAGACGCGGTCACTTCTGCCACGATTTCATCCAGAGCCGCCACGGAAGCGGTAAGAGAAGGATTGCTGAAATACAGTGATTTTTTGCCGGGATACGCGTTTAAAAAATTCCTTAAAACATACTTCGAAAAAATAGAAGAGCAATCGCCCGATTCCGCGCTCGAAGAAATTGAGCCGAACAAATTATGGAGGATAGCCGATAATTTCATATATATTTCCGAAATAGAAGATTCCTCTTTTGCTTTTAAACTAATAATCCAAATAGAAAAGAAGAAAATTAAAAACATATCTATATTTTCGGAAGACCTTTCCGAAAACACCGAAGCTTTAAAGGAATATTTGGAAAGAAAATTCAACGGTATTTCTATAGACAACATTGAAAAATTAAAATTCGAAACGGAGTACGATGAACCCGCCGAAAAAGTCCGAAACGAAATCGTAAACGGCTATTCAAAACATATAAAAAGGAGAGAAAGATAAAACGCGCTCTTATCGACGGCATAATAAAAAACAACCTGATTTTAGTACTGGCGATCGGGTTGTGTCCCACTCTCGCCGTAACCACTTCCGCCTACAACGGCATAGGCATGGGTCTTGCCGCCACATTCGTTTTTGTCTTCTCCAATTTAATCGTATCTTCCCTGAGAAAAATAATCCCTTCTAACTTGAGAATACCGATTTTCATTATTATAATCGCTTCATTTGTAACTATGATAGATTACGCGCTTAAAGCCTACCTGCCTCCTCTTTCCGCCCAACTGGGGGTCTTTGTTCCCCTAATTGTGGTGAACTGCGGCATTCTCGGAAGAGCCGAAGGGTTCGCTTACAAAAATCCCGTGCATTTATCCTTTATGGACGGATTAGGAGCCGGATTAGGATTCACACTGGTGCTTTTTATAATGGGAACAATTAGAGAAATCCTGGGGCAGGGAATCTGGATGAGCATTCCCGGAGTATTCGATGGTTTTAAAATCCTCGGTTCTTCTTTCCCGGAATCTCCGATGATTATATTAATTCTACCACCGGGCGGGTTTTTGACTATCGCATTACTCATGGGCTTGTTCAACTATAGCAGGAGGAATAAATAATGGATAATCTGTTTTTGATTTTCCTATCCGCTTTCCTTGTAAATAATATAATTTTAATGAAATTCCTGGGACTCTGTCCCTTCTTCGGTGTTTCCAGGCGAATGGAAACAGCCGCGTCCATGGGAATGAGTGTTATATTCGTTATGACACTCGCTACTGTTATTACCTGGTTTTTATACCGATATGTACTTGTCCCATTAGATTTAATCTACCTCAGAACCGTAGTATTTATTCTTGTAATCGCTTCCCTCGTCCAGTTTCTCGAACTTTTTTTCAAAAAGCAATTACCCGCTCTGTATTCGGCTCTTGGAATATTTCTTCCTCTTATTACCACCAACTGCGCGATCCTGGGAGTGGCATTTCTGAATATCGATAATGATTTTAGTCTTATCCCGGGAATTGTTTTCGCTGTCAGCAGCGGTTTGGGATTTCTCCTGGCTATCGTTCTTATCGGGTCTATTCGAGAAAGACTGGAAAACGCCCCTATACCGGAACCCCTTAAGGGGCTTCCGATATCTTTCGTTGTCGCCGCCCTTATGGGACTCGCCTTCCTCGGATTTTCGGGCTTTCTGGGCCTTTCTCTGTGAAGTTAAAACAAGACTTACATGACTTCCTAAAAAAAGAAATAGGCGAAGAGAGAGATTTTAATCCTCCCCCATACCCGGGAGAACTCCTTTTAACTTACGGATTTAAAGATAAAAAACCCCTTGTGCTATTAACAGATGAGGATCCTCTGAAGATTGCTTCAGACGCGGAACTCTTCTTCAAAAGGGTTTTTTTGTTAACGGAAGAAAATTCAAATCAGGCAGGTACTGTTATAGCGGCAAAAGATTTCGATCTTCTGATTCTCGAAGCAAAAAACCTCGAACTTAAAATACCTGAACAGGAAGCTATAGATTTATCGGTAGGAGACAATATTTCTTTAGAAGATTTTTTGCTCTCTCTCGAGGAAGGTGGCTTAATTCGAAGAAATCGTGTTTACGAAGAAGGAGAATATGTTAACCGGGGAGGAATAACCGACGTCTGGACTTTAAACAACAAAAATCCTGTCCGTATAGAATTAGAGGACGATAAAATAGCTTCTCTCAGGTTCTTCGATCCCTCCAACCAGCTATCGATAGAAAAAGCAAAAAAAATAAATCTCCTTATTAAAAAAGGCGCGGGTAAACCAGCTAAGGAGATACTGAAAGTTTTTTTCAAAATAGGACCGGAAACCAAAGGTCTTAAAATGGACGTTAAACTTAGTTCCACGGGAGTTTCTGTACCATTTGTCCCCGCCGTATCTTTCAACAGAAATCTCGAATACTTTAAAAAAGAATTAAGGTCTCTTCAAAATTATAAAATATTCATAGCCGCGGGCACTCCGGGCGAAATACACCGCCTTCGCGATTTATTCGATAATGAATTCCCCCAGATAGAATATCTTGACGCTTTCTTATCAAAAGGTTTTATCATCGACAAAATCAACATCGCCGTATTTAGCGAAGCGGATATTTTTGGAGCCTTACGGGCAAAACACAAAGTTAAAAAAGAAGAAATACCGCTGGAGGCAAAAGGAGAATTCATTCGCGGAAGCTATGTTGTGCACGAAGATTTCGGCATAGGCAAATTTGAAGGTCTTCAAATCGTAGACATAGACGCTCGGAAAAGAGAATGTCTGGTGGTCGAATATAAAAGTAAAAGCAGAGTACTGGTCCCGGTTGAAAAATCTAATTTACTTACACCTTATATTTCCGGCGGAGAGAAAGAGCCTGTTCTTTCCGAATTATCTAAAAACAAATGGGAAACGAAAAAAAGAAGAGTTAAAAAAGAACTGGAGAAGTACGCCGAGTCTCTTCTTAAACTTTACGCCAAGAGAAGCGTCGCTAAAGGATATTCTTATTCCGGGCGTAATTCTTTGATGAGAGATCTCGAACTTTCCTTTCCGTTTCAGGAAACACTGGATCAGGAAGAAGCAATACGCAAAGTTTATGAAGACATGGAAAAAGAAAAACCCATGGACCGTCTTCTTTGCGGGGAAGTCGGCTTCGGAAAAACCGAAGTCGCTCTACGTACAGCCTTTAAATCGGCTATAGAATCCAAACAATCGGCGGTTCTTACTCCGACGACTCTCTTAGCGGAACAGCATTACAGAACTTTTAAACAAAGGCTCAAAAAATTTCCGATTAATATCGAATTGCTTTCCAGATTTACAAGAAAAAGAACAAAAGAAATACTGAAGAAAATCGAATCCGGAGAATGTGATATCGTTATTGGCACACATATGCTGCTTAACAAGAAAATCGAGTTTAATGACCTGGGAGTACTCATAATAGATGAAGAACAACGCTTCGGAGTCAAACAGAAGGAAAAAATCAAAGAATTAAGAACCAATATAGATGTTCTCTCGATGAGCGCCACTCCAATACCCCGAACTCTGCAGTTTTCTCTTCTGGGGATAAGAGACCTTTCCGTTATCCATACCGCTCCCGAAGGGAGAAGAGGGGTGGTAACCAATGTAATACATTGGAACGATAAAAAAATAAAAGACGCGATACTAAGGGAAACGGAAAGAGGCGGACAGGTTTTCTTCGTGCACAATAGAGTCTCGAGCATAGAAACAGTCGAAAAAAAGCTGAAGAAGATAGTTCCCGGAATCGGAATTGTGGTCGGTCACGGACAGCTAACCACGGAAACATTGGAAAAGAGAATGACCGATTTTCTAAACCACAAATATGATATTTTACTTTCGACCGCCATAATAGAATCGGGTCTCGACCTCCCAAATGTCAACACTATAATAATCGATAAAGCCGAGAGCTTCGGATTGTCGGATTTGCACCAATTGCGAGGAAGGGTCGGACGTTCCTTAAGACAGGGCTTCTGTTATCTGATTGTATCTAAAGAATTAAAAGGTAAAGCGAAAGAGAGAATATCCACAATCAAAACTTACTCCGAATTAGGTTCAGGTTTTAAGATTTCACTCAAGGACCTTGAGATTAGGGGAGCGGGTGAAATTTTAGGGAAAGAGCAGCACGGTCACATAGCAACTATCGGATATAAATTATACTTGAAAATACTGAACGAAGCAATTAAAAAGGCAAAAGGAGAAGAAATAATCGAAAAGCCCGAAGCCGAGGTTTCATTACAGGGCTCTTTCTTTATTCCTGAAAATTATATCCCGGAAGAAGATGAAAGAATTGAATTATACAGAAGAATTTCATCGGCCGAAAACTCTTATGAAATAGAAAGAATAGAGAACGAAATAGAAGATAGATTCGGCAAAATGCCAGCGAATATCAGAAGAATTTTAAAATGGGCAAAGATAAAAATACTGGCTGAAGCCTCAGGGGTCAAAAAAGTAGAAGAAGGAATAAAATATTTCTCCTGCGAAACACAAAAACATTTAAACAGATCTCAAATAGAAAAACTTATCTCGACTATAGAAGGGATTAAATTTTCGCACAGGGAAAACGGCTTGACTATTTCGGTACCACGTAATTATATCTTTCTCTTCCTGGAAACCCTCGAAACCTGACCACAGAGACCACAAAGGATACAAAAAAACAAAATTTCGTTTCTTAAAAACACCCCTCACCACCCAAAAAACTAAGAGAAACAACAAATCACACGAATAACACGAATGATTTGAAAATTGAACCACCGAGGACACAAAGAACAAAAAGAAAAAATTTGCTGTTTTTAACTAAAACCTAAAAACAAAGACCCAATACCTAATTTCGTATTATTCCCAGGTTATTTCGATTTCACTCACCGGGTCGCCGCGGCATAAAGATTTGACTATATTAAAAGCGATATTTTTATACCCGCAGATTTCGAGTGTTTTCTCTATCCAGCCTAAAATTCTGTTTTCCACTATTAATTCCATTTCCGAAAACTCAGTTATTTTTAATATTGATTCGTTGTTACTTATATCCTCTATTTTCATGGTACTCGGTCTGTAATAGGTAGAGAAAATTTGTTCAGCTCTCTTTGCTAAAGCACGAGGCGTAGCCACCCTGATAAAAGTCTTATAAAATTCTCTTAGTGAATATTCCGCGCTGAATCGCCCCACTTCCCAGGCACCCCGTAAATTTTTTTTATAAAAAAGATCACACATTTTTCCGGTAGGCTCGGTAAATATTTTTTTCAGAGGAAACCATGAAGTTATAAGTACGTTACTTCTATAGACTCGTCTTGCCTCTTCTGAAAGGGCATCGAGCCATATACTATAGTTTTTTACACCAAAGTTCTTCTCGATAAATTTTGGCAATATTACAACAGCGCTACCCTTCACTTCCATCGATCTTAATTCCTTTTACATATTATAACATTTTTTAAAAACCTGTCAATGTTTCCACAAATTCTCTTCATTATAATACCCTTTACTTTAAAAAAAATATTTGTAAATTACAAATTAATAAAAAGGGAGGATAAAATGTCGGAATTGCATAAAAAATTCCCACGCGGAAAAGGCCTTAGTCCTGGTACAGTTGTGTATATTGGAGAAGAAAAAACTGACGAGGTTAAGATCTCAGTAATCGATTATAACGAAAGAGAGTTTATTAAAAGAGCAGGAGTGAAGGCGGAAGATTGTTTTCCCTTTAGGGATAAGGATTCGATTACCTGGATAAATATAGACGGCGTTCACAATATCGATATAATTGAGGATATCGGAGGATACTTCGGCTTACATCCTCTTGTTATGGAAGATATTAGCAATACCACTCAACGCCCGAAAACCGAAGATTTCGATAATTACATATTCGTTGTTTTAAAAATGCTTTATTTTGATGAAAAGAACAGAGAAATCGAAGTCGAACAGGTAAGCTTGATACTCGGCAAAAATTTTGTCATTTCTTTTCAGGAAAA
>CAZVXD010000037.1:0-16149 GCA_964631335.1 uncultured bacterium | reverse complement strand
AAATTAAAGAAAAGAACAAGCCTGTTTTAGACGATGAGTTCGCTAAAGATCTTGGCTTTGAAAGTCTTTCCAAGTTAAAGGAAAGCCTTAAAGATAATATTGAAGCGGAAAGAAAAAAAAGCGAAAAGGAGAATTTAGCAGATAAAATTCTGGTAAAACTTTTAAATAAAGCTGAAGATTTTTCTGTAAGTCCTACACTTATAAAGATGGTTGGCGCGGAAGATTTAAATGATAAAGAAGCGGAAAAAAACGCAAAAAAAACAGCACTTCTCGACGCTATAGCACTTAAAGAAAAGATCTCTATTGCTGAGGAAGAGTTAGATAAGTGGCTCGATAGGTTGGCAGAATCTGATGAAAAAGAATTTGATAATTTGGATGAGGAAACTGCTATACGTTTTGTAAAGCAGTTGATTTTAAGACAGAAAGCTTTAGATTATCTACTTGATAAAGCAATAAAGGAGGATTAGGGTGAAAAATCAATTAGCCATACCTTATGTTATCGAAAAAACGGCTCATGGAGAAAGAGCTTATGATATTTACTCCCGTCTTTTAAAGGATAGGATAATCTTTATCGGTTCAGAAATAGATCAACCTACAGCTAATAGTGTAATAGCTCAATTGTTGTTTCTTGAAGCGAAAGCACCCGATAAGGAAATTCAAATTTTTATAAATAGTCTTGGAGGAAGTGTTTCTGACGGCCTTGCAATTTATGACACCATGCAATATGTAAGGAATCCGATAACTACAATATCAGTTGGTATTTCGGCTTCTATTGCAGCAATAATATTAACAGCTGGGACAAAAGGGAGAAGATTTGCACTTCCTAACGCACGAGTTCTTCTTCACCAACCCTCTGGAGGTGTTAGAGGAGTAGCTTCAGATATCGAAATACATGCGGATGAAATCATAAAAATTAGAGAAAGGTTGCATAAAATTATTGCTGAGCATACAAATCAACCACTGAAGAAAATAAAGACCGATACAGACAGAGATTTCTGGATGACATCACAGGAAGCGCTTGAATATGGACTCATAGATGATGTTATTAAAAGTAAAAAGGAAGTAGTTGATGAGAAAAAAGTTTGAAGATGCCTTCTGCTCCTTTTGCGGATGTCCGCATTTGGAAACAACAAGGCTCATATCAGGGAAGGAAGATACATTTATCTGCGAGGATTGTGTTAAGCTCTTTGCCGATTTTTTAGACGAAGGGAAAGAAGAGTTACCCGGACAGATCGATTTCGATATTCGTACTCCTGCTGAAATAAAGGAATATCTTGATGGTTATGTTATCGGTCAAGAAAAGGCGAAGAAAACTCTATCGGTTGCAGTATATAACCACTACAAAAAAGTTAAATATAAACCGAAAGAAATTGAGGTAGACAAGTCTAACATTCTTCTTATCGGTCCCACCGGAGTCGGTAAAACTCTTCTTGTTCAGACTCTCGCAAAATTTTTAGAGCTTCCGTTGGCTCTTTCTGATGCCACTTCGCTTACCGAAGCCGGTTATGTTGGCGAGGATGTAGAGAATCTTCTGGTTCGTCTGCTTCAGGCTGCCGATTATGATGTGGGTTTGGCCGAAAAGGGTATAGTTTATATAGATGAGTTTGATAAAATAGGGAGGAAATCCGAGAATCCTTCTATCACACGTGATGTATCGGGAGAAGGTGTTCAACAGGCTTTATTGAAAATAGTCGAGGGGTCGATTGTCAATGTTCCTCCTCAGGGAGGCAGAAAACACCCGGAGCAGGAATTTATTAGTCTGGATACCAGAAATATTCTTTTTATCGCTGGTGGTACTTTCGACGGACTGCAAAATATAGTAAAGAGTAGATTGCAATCTAATTCACTCGGTTTTAATGTTTCTTTTGAAGGAAAAGAGGTATTAAAATCTGAAAATATACTGGAGCAGATTGAGCCGCACGATCTTATGCATTATGGGTTGATACCTGAAATTGTAGGAAGATTTCCCATAGTTACTACTTTGAATAAATTATCCATTTCCGATCTAACTGATATTCTGCGTAAACCGAATAATGCGCTTATTAAACAGTATAAACAACTTTTAAATTGGGACGGTGTTGAGTTGACTTTTACCCAGCCCGCGTTGAATGAGATTTCAAGAAGAGCTTCCAGAATGGAAACGGGAGCCAGGGCTTTGAGAGGAATAATTGAAGAATTGATGCTCGAGTTGATGTTCAATTTGCCTCAGATGAAAAATATAGACGGTTGCAGAATTACGAAATCGACGATAACGAAAGGCACTCCGCCCCAGATAATAAGAAAAAAGAAAAAAGCTCAATAGGAAGATTTTCCTTTAAAATGATTAAATGGTCTCCTTTTAGGTACATATCTGTCGTTTATATTTCGCTAATTCTATTAGGTTCGTTGGCGCTTAAGCTCCCTGTTGCCAACAGGGGGCTTTCCTTTATAGATTCTTTATTTACTTCGACTTCGGCTATATGCGTTACGGGTTTAATCGTTAAAGATACCGCTTTAGATTATACGTTAACCGGGAAAGCTATAATACTATTTTTAATTCAGATGGGTGGTTTGGGATACATGGCGGTGGCAAGTTTATTTATGACTATATTCGCGATTAAGCCGGATAAGAGGCAGAATATTATTGCCCAGCAGGAGTTCGGTTTATTTAGTCGGGATAACACATTAACTTTTTTAAGACTTGTAGTGTTGACTACTTTTATTGTAGAGATGCTTGGTTTTGTTTTGCTTTTTCTGGGTTTTAAGGACAATTTCGGGGTTAACGAGGCGGTTGCTCATGCGGTATTTCATTCCGTCAGCGCGTTCTGTAATGCGGGATTCAGCTCCTTTTCTAGTAATCTCGGATCTTTTTTTTATAATCCCGTTGTGAGTCTTACAGCCGCATTTCTATTTATTGTAGGAGGTTTAGGTTTTATAGTTATTGTTGATATAATTGAACGTTTAAGAGGAGAAAAAAGATACCTGTCGGAACATTCCAGGATTGTAATTTATATGACTATTATACTTATTATTTTTGGCACTTCTACCGTATATGTATTGGAATATGGAAATATTTTGAGTGGAAGCGGAAATATATTAAAGCTAATTGTTTCTTTTTTTACCGCAACAACTCCGAGAACAGCCGGTTTTTCTCTGTTTGATATAGGAAAATTACTGCCAACAACTCTTCTAATGCTTATAATTTTCATGTTTATAGGAGCTTCTCCCGGAGGCACCGGAGGAGGAATAAAAACCACAACATTTATAATAATTGGTAATTTCTTTACTTCCAGGCTAAGAGGTTTAAAATCGGTTAATATAGAAAAGCGCAGGATTCCGGAAGAACAGGTAAACAAAGCATTGACTCTTTTCCTTATTTCGTTAATATTAATAATAATTATGATAGGTATTCTTAGTTTTACAGAAAGAAATGTATTTGAAGAAAGGGGATTGCTGCCTTTGATTTTTGAAGAAGTATCCGCATTCGGTACCGTCGGGTTATCGATGGGTTCATCCGCGAATCCTGTACTATCTCTTTCGCATGATTTTACGGTTTTGGGTAAATTAATTATAATTATAACCATGTTAGCGGGAAGAATCGGACCTCTCACTCTTGTAGCCACTGTTCTCAAGAGAAAAAGTGAAAGCTTTAAATATCCTCTCGCGAAGGTGCAAATAGGATGATAGGAAAAACAGAAAAAAGACAATATTTTGTGGTAGTAGGACTTGGAACTTTTGGCTTGACGGTCGCTTCTGAACTTCTTAAGAGAGGATGTCAGGTTACGGCAATCGATAAAGACGAAAAAAAGGTTGAATTGGCTTCCGAGTTCGCCATAGACGTAATAATAGCCGACGGTAGAGATAAAAAACCCTTGGAAGAAGCAGGTGTTTCTTCAGCTGACGCGGCTGTTGTTTCTATCGGAGAAGACCTTGAGGCTTCTTTCCTGGTAACTCTACACCTAAAAGAACTCGGAATACCCTGGATTGTGACAAAAGCTTCTTCTCCTTCTCAAGGAGAAATTCTTGAAAAAATAGGTGCGGACAGGATTATTTATCCCGAGGAAGAAATGGCAAAAAAACTTGCCGATCAACTCCTTAATCCGTCTATTATAAATTACCTCCAATTAAACGAACAGGTTGGAATAATGGAATCGGAAGCTCCCGATCCTTTTATAGGTAAAACCCCGAAGGAACTTTCTCTACGCAATAAGTATGGATTGAATTTAATCGCTATAAAAAGAAAAGTTAGTCAAAAAAACGCGGATGAAGTTATTGAAGATCTTATTGTAGTTCCATCTTCGGATGAAAAGATCGAGGAAGCAGATACCCTGCTTGTTATAGGCGACCACAAATCTCTTGAGAAATTCAAGAAAATGCAGCGAACCGTTAACGCGCAGGATGAAGATTAAAGATTTTAATATTGCTCTGCTACTCGAATCTCTACCCACCGGATTAATTCTTATCGATCAAAAGAAAACAATAATAAAAGCCAACCCGGAAGCAAAAAAACTTCTCGGTAAAAAAATCGAATCAAAAAATATAGAAGATGTTTGTTCGGGTAACGAAAAAGACTTGTTTGATGAAGTTTTATGCGGTAAACATGTAGAAAGAAGCGTGTTTGAATCGGGAGATTTGTTGGTTGGGTTTAGCGCTTCCCCGGTTTACGATAATAAAGGTAGTGTGGTGGGCTCTTCAATAATACTTAGAGACATTACCGAAATACGTGAGATGGAAGAAGAACTTAGAAAAAAAGATCGTCTTGCTGCTCTCGGTGAAATGGTCGCGGGACTGGCACACGAAATCAGGAATCCACTCGCTTCGATTAAAGCGGGTATAGAATCATTGTCTTTTGATGATACTAAAAATTCGAAAAATTATAAATTTCAATCGATTGTTTTGCATGAAATTACACGTCTTGAAAGGATAGTAAACGATATGACATTATACGCATCGGATAAAGAGCTGTTAAGAACAAAAGTTAATTTGAAAAGTTTAATTGGTGAAACATTGTTAATGTTCAGTCATGAAATAGCAGAGAAGAACATTCAGGTTAAAAAAAACGCCAAAGGCAATCTTATGTGTTATGTTGATAGAGATAAGATAGTTACAGTTTTGAATAATCTATTTCTCAATGCTATGGAGGCTATAGGGAATGATGGCTGTATTGAAATAAATATAAGAAGAGGTAAGAAAAACATGATAATCGAGGTTAAGGATGATGGCGGTGGTATACCCGAAGATATAATTCCAAAAATATTTATTCCTTTTTTTACTACAAAAAGCAAAGGTACGGGTTTAGGTTTATCGATAGTTCATCGGATCGTCCAGAATCACAATGGAACGATTCGAGCTACCAATGAGGGTAAGGGAGTCTGTTTTACAGTCACTTTGCCAAAGGAAAAATAAAATGAGCGAGAAAATCCTGATAGTAGATGATGAAAAAAATTTAGTCGAAGTTATAGAAGCGATCCTAACCGAATTAAATGTTAACGGAGAAGATTCTTATGAAGTCAAGAAGGCTTACAATGCTTCTGAAGCAATAAATATAGCCATGGATTTTAAACCTGACGTTGTGCTACTGGATCTGAGGTTACCGGACCGTCCGGGAACTGAAGTTTTGAGTGTTTTGAAGGAAAATGATAATGAAGTTCAGGTGATAATGATGACAGCGCATGCCTCTATAGAAACGGCGATCGAGTCGGTTAGAGAAAAAGCTTATGACTATATTCAGAAACCTCTTCCTTCCAGAGGGCATTTACAAACTCTTGTTAAGAATGCCCTGGATAGAAGGCATTTACTTTTAGAAAAAAAGAAATTGGCTCTGGAGATATCGGATGCCAATATAGCACTGGAAGAAGCTAATAGAGAACTTCATGAAGCAAAATCTCAGGTTGACCAAAAATTAAAAGATAAATTAAAGGAATTGTCTTTATTGAATCAGTTTTCACAAAATCTTTTAAAATGTAATGATCTGGCTACTTTAATAGAAGAGATCCCGCAGGATGTTATGGAATTGACTTCTTCTGGTGGTGTGATTCTCATTTTAAAAGGCTCTAATGACGAGGAGTTTAGCGTTCATTCAACCAAAGGAGAGGTCGATTTATCTGTCGGAGATGAAATTAAAGTCGGAAAAGAACCTTTTGGTCTTGTAAACAATAAAGGACCGTGGGAAACAGATGATTACATTTGTTCACCTTTAACTTACGCGGAAGATGTTCTGGGTTTACTCGCGATTAAAAAAGCAGAAAACAGACTATCCCCTGATCTTATTCAAACAATAACCAGCAATCTTTCGATGCGATTGTACAACGGAATGCTAAACGAGACTCTAAAGGCGAGTTATATCGAAGCTGTTCTTTCTTTTGTCAAGTTTGAGGAATCTGTGGATCCGGAAATAAAAGCTCATAGTGAAAGGGTCAGCAATCTATCTATAAAAATAGCTATGAAATCAAAGATTTCTAAAGCGGAAATTAGCAATATCAGATTTGCGGCGCTCCTTCATGATCTGGGAAAAGTTGGTAAAGGAGAAATTAGTTCAGAATTGCTTAGCGCGGAAATAATCAGCCCTTTAAGGTTTTTGAAGAAAAGTAGAAATATTCTCGAACATCTTTATGAAAATTATGACGGAACAGGAAAACCGGATAGATTAAAAGCCGATTCAATTCCTCTCGGTTCGAGAATCATTAGACTTGCCAACGAATTTGATGAGTTATTTTCAAAAACGAAGAACAAAAAAGAAGTTCTAAATAAAATAGAAGAAAAATCCGGATCTCTTTACGATCCCGAGGTAATAGATATTCTGAAAGAAGTTTTAAAATCTTAATAATGTTGAAGATCGTTACGGTCGGAGAGTACTGGCGACAAAAATTCGGGAAAAAAGTTTATAGGATTGGTTTAGACGGGGGCTTTTCATGTCCCACAAGAGATGGTACCAAGGGCGAAAGTGGCTGTTATTTTTGCGATGAAGAAGGTTCGGGGGCTCAGCATATTCGCCCTGCAGCCGGAATAGAAAAACAAATGGAATCAGGAATTAGCAGATTAAGAAAAATGGGAATAAACTGTTTTATACCTTATTTTCAATCTTATACAAGTACCTATGCGCCAGTCGATGTTTTGAGAGAAAAGTACTTCACTGCTCTCTCTTATCCCGACGTGGTCGGCATATCTGTTTCTACGAGACCTGATTGCATTAATGAGGAGAATGCTGATCTTTTAGATGAAATAGCTCGTCAATATTATACTATTGTTGAAGTTGGTATACAATCGGTTCATCAAAAGTCTCTCGATGCTTTGGGAAGAAAACATACCGTAGAGGATGGCGAAAGAGCTATTGAAATATTAAAAAAGCGTGAAAAGATAGAAGTTGTGGCCCATATTATTCTTGGTTTGCCCGGAGAAACAGAATATAGTATGATGGAAACAGCCCGGGTTATTTCCGCGTGGGGGATAAATGGGATAAAACTTCACCATCTTTATATTGTGGAAGATACTCCTTTTGCCAAGGAATACCGGAAGGGGAACATCAAAGTTTTTGAAAAATGTGAAGATTATGCTAAATTAGCAACAAATTTTATTAAGAATCTTTCCGGTAATATTATTATTCACCGTTTTTCGGGATACGCAAATGGTGATAGACTTATAGCCCCGCGGTGGACTTCTAATCGTCATATTGCCAGAAATCTTATATTAAAAAACTTTTGAAAAGAAATTGCGGTAAATACACGAAGAATTACGAAAAAGAAAAGGGCGAATTAAAGAAAAAGTTGAATTTATGGAACTTTTGTGTCTTTAAATTCGTATATTAAAGTGTATTATATGTATTAAAAAAGAAAATTAAAAACGGGGAGAATATCTTATTTTCTTACTTGACAATAAACTAAACTTTATTACACTCCCATATTAGGAGGAAAAGATGTTGATAATGATTTTTTTATCTTTCTCTTTCGGAGATCTCAAAGATGATATTTCGGATTTTTGGGATGGGTTAAACCGTGTCGGAGGTCCTACCGGATTTGAAATATTGCAGTATGATATGCACGCGAAGACCAATGCTACAGCCGGGAATTTGTGGGAAGGAGGAGTCCACTCTTTGCTTACCAACCCTTCAGAGATCGTTTATTTGCCTGAAAATCAAAATAATAAATATAATTTTTCTTTTACTTATAGAAAGATTTTTTTAGATATGAATGCTAATTTTTTTGGTTTAACTAAGAAAATCGGTGACAACGCGGTTGGTCTCTCTTTTATAGGGTTTTATTCGGGAGATATGGACCTTCGCAGAATTCCGGGTGAACCGATTGGAACTTATAACGGAGAGAATACCATTTTAGGGATAACCTATGCAAGGAATTTCAATGCTTTTACTGTCGGGGCTACTTTAAGGTCGTTAAGTGAAAGAATGTTTGAAGTTTCGTATTCGACCTACTCATTTGATCTGGGAATGAGCCGTAAATTCGTTTTTTTTAAAGATAAACCCTGTCGCTTAGACCTTTCTTTTCTTCACCTGGGGCCAAAGTATTTCGACAAAGAGTTTCGTTTACCTCTAACATGGCATATTGGGCTTAAAGGAAATTTTGAGCCGTTGCTTCTTGGTTTTTCTGTTAATAAACCTTTAAATACGAAGTTACAATATATTATTGGCGGAGAATATATTGTAAACGACTTTTTTTCTATACGTATCGGGAAAAGGGAGAATAATCCTCTGGAAAACTTTACTTTTGGTTTTGGATTACGTAATGACAATTTAACTCTTGATTATTCTTATTCTCCTTCTAATATTAATAATATTGAGGCTTCTCATCTTTTTACGGTTTCAATAGGGATATAATGATTAAATATTTGGATTTTGAGAAACCTATAGTCGAGCTACGTGAAAGAATCGAAGAGCTGAAAGCTCTCAACGGGAACATGAACGGAGTATATCAGTCGGAGTTGAAAAAATTAAACTTGAAATTAGTTAAAGTTAGAAAAGAAATATTTTCTTCTTTGACTCCCTGGCAAAGAGTAGAGATGGCCAGACACCCCAGCAGGCCGTATACAAATGATTATGTTAAATATTTATTTAAGGATTGGTATGAGCTTCACGGGGACAGAAGATTTTCCGATGATAAAGCAATAGTAACAGGAATAGGTAGTTTAGAAGGAATATCTTTTGTAGTTGTGGGACATGAAAAGGGAAGGACTACAACAGAAAAAGTTAAAAGAAATTTTGGCAGTGCTCATCCCGAAGGATATAGAAAAGCGTTAAGGGTAATGAAATTGGGAGGTAAATTTAATTTACCGATTGTTTGTTTCGTGGATACGGCCGGTGCTTATCCGGGAATCGGAGCTGAAGAGAGAGGGCAGGCTTTAGCTATAGCAGAGAACATAAAAGAAATAGCGGTTATTCCCGTACCTATAATCGTTATAATTACAGGGGAAGGGGGAAGTGGGGGCGCCTTAGCTATTGGAATAGGAGATAGGATTTTTATGCAGGAATTCTCTGTTTATTCGGTAATATCTCCGGAGGGATGTGCCTCTATTATTTTTAGAGACCAGAAATATAAGGAAGAAGCCGCGGAACGATTAAAAATAACGGCAGAGGATTTAAGGGAACTGAAAGTTATAGACGGAATTATAAAAGAACCGGAAGGTGGCGCTCATAACGATCCGGAAGAAGCCGCCCGAAATATCGAAAAAATAATTCTTAAGTCGTATAATGAATTAAAAGATGTACCGGCTGGCATTTTAACTGATAGAAGAATCGAAAAGTTTTCAAAAATGGGGATGTATACAGAAGGATAAATGGCTTTAAGAGGGGACTTTAAGGACTTTGAATTAAATGATATTTTCCAGTTTATTCACATGGGTGGTAAAGACGGAGCTTTGCATCTTCGAGGCAAGAATGGGACTGGAGTTATTTATTTTGAAAATGGCAATATTAAACATGCTGAAACCGGTAAACATTCTGGCGCGGAAGCTATAAATGTTTTCCTTAAATGGGATACAGGAACTTTTGAATTTATAGCCGGAGAGAAGACCGATCAAGCTTCAATAAATCTGCCGGTTCATAATGTTATACTTGAAGCCGCGAGGCAGATAGATGAATGGAAAAAGATGGAAGATGTGATACCCTCTGTCGATGTCGTGGTGGATTTTGAGGAAGAGCCTGATATTTCCGATATTGAATTAAGACCGCTGGAATGGAAAGCTCTCTCTATAATCAACGGAGAGAAGACTATAAAGGAAATCGCGGAAGAATTAAAAATGAAGACTTTTGATCTGGCGAAAGTTCTTTACGGATTGATTCAGACTGGTTTGATAAAAGTAAGGAAAAAGTGAATCTCATCAAAAAAACGATTAAGATTTTTAGAAAGGAGGAATGTTAATGGAGAAAAGATGTACATGTGTCGCCGGACATGCTAATTCAGGTAAAACTTCTTTAGGTGAAGCAATATTGTATAAAGTAAATTTTACCAACAGATTGGGTTCTATCGAAAACGGCACTTCAATTTTAGACTATATGAAATATGAAAAAGAAAGGAAATATTCTGTTAGTCTTTCCGTTGCCAACTTTAATTATGGAGATGTCAACGTGGATCTTATAGATACTCCCGGTTATCTCGATTTTCAGGGAGAAATGCTTTCCGGTTTAAGAGTTTGTGATTCTGCGATAATAATTGTCGACGGATCATCGGGCCTCGGATTTACGACCGGTCAGACTATCGAGCAAACTCGGGATAGAGGCATACCTGTTTTATTTTATATTAGCAGAGCGGAAAAAGAGGGAGCCAATTTTGTTAATATAATGGAAGAAATTAAGGATGAAATCAAAAACGGTTTGGTACCCCTTGTTGTTCCCCTTGTAAAAGGAGAAAAAACAGTTTGCGTCGCTGATATTTTAAGATTAAAAGCGTATTCTGCTGAGGGAGAGATTGAGATTCCCTCAGAATTTAAGACGGATGTTCAACGGTATAGAGAGTCCATGATTGAGTCTCTGTCGGAAGTCGATGAGGAACTTATGGAGAAGTTCGTGGAAGAGAAAGAGATAACAGATGAAGATTTGACGAAAGGTTTAAAAAGAGGTTTCCGTGCGGGAAAGATATTTCCTTTGTTAGCCGGGGATTCTGTTTCTATGTTAGGAATCGATTGTGTTCTTCGATATATAAAAGATATATTTCCTTCGCCGGCAGAAGCCAGGCTTCCTTCTCAAATCGAATCGATTGATGGTTCTGCAGTAGCTTTTGCTTTCAAAACGAAGTTCGAAACCCATGTTGGGGAGTTAACCTTTATAAAAGTGTGGAGGGGTAAAATTTCAGCCGGAGACACACTGGTTAATACTTCAACCGATACAGAAGAAAAGATAAATCAGCTATTCATATTAAAAGGCAACGAAAGGGAACAGGTAAACGAACTTAATGCAGGTTCAATCGGTGCTCTGGTAAAATTGAAAAATACTTCTTCCGGAGATACTCTGGCGGATCCTTCCGCTCCTGTCAAGCTTGATAAAATTGAATTTCCTAATCCTGTAGCGAAAATAGCTGTAGAAGGGGAAAGTGAAAAAGATAACGATAAAATTTCCAAAGGTCTTTCAAAGCTAAAAAAATCAGATCCTACTTTAAATTATAACTTTGATTCTGAATCCAAGCAGCTAATTTTGAAAACCATGGGTGAGCAGCATTTGCAGTTTGTGAAATTCTGGCTGGAGGAGAACTTCGAGGTTAGTCTTCTTGAGAACAAACCGGCAGTTCACTTTAGAGAAACTGTACAGAAGAATTCTGAAGCTCAGGCTAAGTTTAAAAAGCAAACAGGAGGTAGAGGGCAATACGGCGAGGTTTTTCTTAAAGTTGAGCCTTTAGAGAGGGGGAAGGGCATAGAATTCGAAGATCAAATAAAGGGCGGGAATATTCCCAGTAAATACGTTCCTTCAGTGGAAACAGGAGTTAGGGAGGCTTTAAATTCCGGTACTTTAGCCGGGTTTCCCGTAGTGGATTGCAAGGTTATTGTATACGATGGATCCTATCATCCCGTAGATTCTTCAGATAACGCTTTTAAAAGAGCAGGTTCTATGGCTCTTAAAAACGCTCTCTCGAAGGCTTCTCCTTTTCTTTTAGAACCAATTTTAAAGGTCCAAATCGTAATAACAGATGAATACACCGGGGATGTTATGGGTGATTTGAATTCAAAAAGAGGTAGAATTTTGGGCATCGATGCCAGGGGCAAATTCCAGGTAATTAATGCTTATGTCCCTGAAAAAGAGATGTTTAAATATTCGTCCAGACTTCGTTCTTTAACTCAGGGTACGGGAACTTATTCGGCTGAATTCGCTTTCTACGAAAGAGTCCCGGAGGAAATCGCGAAGGAAATAATGGAGCATAGGAAAACTGAAGAAGAGGAATAGTGCTTCTACTTTTTCTGGCTCTTTTTGAAGGAGAATTTTTTCTTGTAGGAGTCGACGCCGGAAGCTGGGGAAGAGGTTCCACGGGTATAGCTTGTCCTACCACCGGTTTTAAAAATCCCGCTTCTTCTCTTGTTCTCGAACCCTGTGCTTATTTTACAGGTTCGAGAATGTTCGGGGATCTTGCCAATGTCTTAAGTGGAGGAATAAATTTAAGTCGAAAGGATTATGGACTGGGTATACACTTTGTTTTTCATTCGGTAGGTGATATTTACGATACAAGGGAGGGATGGGAAGATACCGATGGGGATGGATACCCCGATCCCGGTGAGGAATTATATTTTGATTTGAGCGAGGTTTTTTCCGCCCGGGAAGGAGCGGTTTTAGCAACATACTCAAAATGGATAGGAAATTTTTCCGTTGGCGTGGGGTTAAAATTCATTTACAGAAGTATATACGATGCGGTCGCGGTTGGCTCAGGGGCAGATTTCGGATTAATTTATCAGATGGGAGAATACTCTATAGGATTGGCAATAAAAGATATTACTACTTCTCCGGTTTTTTGGGAAGGGGGTACGGACCATATTCCTCCTTCTTATCACTTTGGTCTTGGGTTTAATAAACAATTAGGAGAAATTCCAGTTCTATTAGAAGTTGATTTAATTCAGGATGAATATGGATTTAATAATCATCTGGGTATAGAGGTAGGATTAAACGAGTGGCTCGATATCCGCGCCGGATTTTTTAACAATCAGGTTACTACAGGATTCGGAATAAAAAAACGACCTTTTTTAGTCGATTACGCTTTAAGTATGCATCCGGATTTTTTAATTTCTCATCGTGTTTCTTTATTGTATAAACTGTAATATTAGTTATTAGAGAGTAGAGAGTAGTAAGTAGTTAGTAATTAGTGTTTAAGTATTTACGCAACGTGGTTCTGACTTTTATTTAATTTCCCCTGTTCTCATCAGGTCTAAGCAGATTTTTACCAGTTGCGGGTCGAATTGAGTTCCTGAATTTTTCTTTAGTTCCATGATAATTTGCTTCTGCGGAAGTCCTTCTCGATAAGGTCTTTTTGACATCATAGCACTCAGAGAATCGGCAATGGCTAATATTCTTGCGGATCTGGGTATTTTTTCTCCTTTTAATCCTTCAGGGAAACCCTTGCCGTCATAGCGTTCATGATGATGAAGAACCGCATTGAGTATTTTTTTATTTCGAATGGATGGGTTTATTATGAATTCGCCTATTTCGGGATGTCTTTTCATTATCTTGTATTCTTTTTCGGTAAGAGTCGCTGGTTTCATTAAAATAGAATCAGGTATACCTACTTTACCTATATCATGAATCATGGAAGCATAACTAAGTATTTCTTTTTCCTTTTTGGAATATCCGAGTCTATCGGAAATTTGAAGGGCAATTTCCTTAACCTGTTTTGAATGGCCTTCCTGATAGGGATCTTTCGCCTCAAGGGCGTTAACAAGTGAAGTGATTGTATCCAGCATTTTCTTTTCTAATTTCTCTTTTTGTTCTTTAACTTTACTTTCTAATTCCGCCTGATAATCTCTTTTTATTCTTAAAAGAAAATTTCTTTCCTTAACCTTTTCTAAGACTCTTCCGAGTTCTTCCGGAAGAACGGGTTTTACAAGATAATCATATACACCCGCGCGCATAGTGCTTCTTATTATGTCAAGATCTTTAAAAGCGGTTACCATTATTATTGAAACGTCGGGATTGATGCTAAGTAGCGTTTTTGCGGCTTCTATGCCATTCATTTTCGGCATTTCTATATCGAGGAGAATACAATCGTAATTGTTTTTTTTATATGCATCAACAGCTTCAAAACCGTCAGAAGTTGTTTTACAGTTGTGTCCCTGTACCGAAAGGATATTTGTTAAGGATCTTTGAATTTTACTGTCATCGTCTGCTAATAAAATTTCCATATGAATATGAAATCTATAATTTTAGATTTATAACTCAAATGTACCGTTTTCTCGAGCGCCCTTTACTTTTAAGTTTTTTCCGGCTTTTTTTTGAGCCTTTTTGACTATTTTATCAATTTGCTTGTCTTTTCTCGAAGGGTCATAATGTGTTAAATAAAGTCTTTTAACTCCGCCCTCTTTCGCGAAGTCTACAGTCTGTTCCCATGATGAATGTCCCCAGCTTTTGTGTTTTTCCATTTCCTTTTTCTCGTATTGAGCATCATGGATTAAAACATCGGAATCTTTAATAAAATCTAAGTGCTTTTTATATGGCACAACCGCGATGTCCTGATGATCTAATTCATTATCACTCATAAATACCAGATTTTTACCGTTTTCTTCAAATTTGAAAGCATGGGTCTCCAGAGGATGATTGGTTAATATGGAACTAATTTTAACTCCATCTATTGTAATACCTTTTTTTCTGATTTTTTCGAATTCTATATTTGCTCCTATCTGTTTAAAGGGTACCGGATAGTAAAGAGATTGCATTTGCCCTTTTAGTATATCCAATAACCTGTCGTAAGTGGGAGAGGCTGCGAATATTTTTATGGAGAAGTTTGGTATATATATGGGAATAAAAAACGGGAATCCCTGTATGTGATCCCAATGAGAATGGGTGAGAAATAGATTGATATGATTTATCTTTTGAGAAAGTATTTCCTCCGATAGAACTCTCATTCCCGAACCCGCGTCTATGATTATTTTTTCTCCGTTGTTTAAAGTTAAGTCTATGCAGGTTGTATTGCCTCCGTATTTAACAGTATCCTTTCCGGGAGTTGGGATTGAACCTCTTGTGCCTAAGAGTTTAATTTTCATAAACTGATATTAAGTAAAAACAGGAATTTGTCAAGTTTTTTTATAAGGTATTATCTTAATTAAAAGAGTTAATGAAATGTTTTTTATAAATTTCTTTATTTGCTAACATCAGACTATACAAAAGTAGACTTAGAGTAATATGTAATTTAAGGAAGAATATTAAATCGTGTCAAATGACCTTGACGTGGTGTTGGCTACTGTTATTATTAATTAGTAAAGAACAAAATTATTAATTTTTAAAAGGGAGGTATAAATGAAAGTATTAATATTTTTTTTAATCGTTTTTCCCTTTTTTAATGTTTCTCTATTAAGTGCTACGGGAGGTGAAAAATTGTCCGAAAAAGAAATTAAGTTACCCGAACCGCGATATGAAAGTGACGTGTCTGTCGAAGAGGCGATACTGAACAGAAGGTCGGTTAGGAGTTATACTGATAAGCCTCTTAGCTTAGAAGACATTTCACAGCTTTTGTGGGCTGCTCAGGGAATTACGGATAAAGAGAAAAAATTTAGAGCGGCTCCTTCAGCCGGTGCTCTTTATCCTCTTGAAATTTATCTGGTGGCGGGAAATGTAACCTCTCTTGACGATGGTGTTTACAGATATGATCCATTCAATCATAAAATTGTAAAACATAAAGAAGGTGATTACAGAAAAGATCTGTCTCTTTCGGCACTCGGTCAATCCTGCGTTAAAAACGGTGCGATAGATATTGTAATCGCCGCTGTTTATGAAAGAATAACCGGTAAATACGGAGAAAGAGGGATAAAATATACGTATATGGAAGCGGGGCATGTCGCTCAGAATGTTTATTTGCAGGCGGAAACCCTGGTTTTGGGTACTGTCGTTGTCGGGGCTTTTATGAATGATAAGGTTAAAGAAGTAATAGGTATGAGGGAGGAAGAAACTCCTTTGTATATTTTGCCTGTAGGAAGAAAATAAGAATTTTTGCGTGAAAGGAGGAAATAATGGGAGTAAAAAATAAAAAAGAGATTTCT
>CAZVXD010000036.1:14055-16702 GCA_964631335.1 uncultured bacterium | reverse complement strand
AAAATCAAATATCAAAATGTAAAATTACAAATCAAAGTTCAAAAATGAATAAAACTTCTTCAATATAGCAGATGAAGGTCAAAAAATTTTGCGTTTTAATATGTAATTTTGATTTATAAATTTTAATATTTAAATTCCGACAAAAAGAGAATTAGAGAGAACCAAATTTTAACCAATCGATTATCTAACAAATATTACGATAAATAGCGGAAAAACGGAGTAAGCCATAAAATAATAATCCGCGGAGGCAAACTTAAAATCTTTAATCATTGTTCTCTTCTCTCCTACCTTATAGGCTTTAGCATGAAGTCCCAGAGCTAATTGTTCAGCTCTTATAATGGAAGAGTGTATAACCGGAAAAACCAGAGAAAACAAATCTCTTCCCATTCTAATATAACCGCATCTCGCTTTTTGCGCCATTACCGCTCTTTTGCTTTCCTTGAACATATAGGGGATAAAACGAAAAACAAAAATTATAATCATAGGAATTTCTCTTATAGTTTCAGACTTGAAACGATAAAAGAAATTAGATAAACTATCCGCGAGATCGAAAGGAGAAGTTGTAAACCCAAAAAACATCGCGCTTAAAACCAGTAAAAGAATACGAGAGGAAAAAAGCAGCCCTTTGTATAAACCTTCAAGAGTTCCGTTCAAAACGCCTACTTTGAACAAAATCTGTCCCGGAGTTAAAAAGAAATGCAAAATAAAAGTTAAAAGAAAAAAAGGTAAAAAAGGAACAAATCCTCTTAGAACTTTCTCCGGCGGTACCCGGGAAAAGAAAAAAGGGGTTATTATCAATAAAAAAAGCAGTATGTATGCTAACGGACTATTTACAAATAAAACCGCTATAAAACACGTAAAAACAAACAGCAGTTTACTCCTGGGATCAAGAGAATGAATTAAAGAATCTCCAGGGAAAAAAGCGAGTTTCACTTACTTTCGATAATACTTTTTATCAAACCGAGGAATAGCGGAGAAGGATTTTCAAGGCGGGCTTTAAACTCCGGATGAGCCTGTGTGGCGACAAAAAAGGGATGATCCGACAACTCCATAAACTCCATAAGCTTTTCCCCATCGGGCAATCTATGAAAACCGCTGAAAACAACTCCAGCTTCCTCAAATTTCTTTACATATTCAGGATTAACTTCATATCTGTGTCTATGCCGCTCAAGAACAGCAGGCGCCCCTTTATCCAACACTCCGAGCCTGAATTTTTCTTTTATTTCTTTTATCCTTTTCGCGTCATACTTTAATCTTCCTGTTCTTTCGTAACACTCGAAAACTTTCGTGCCGCTCTTAAGCTGGGCGGCATAAGCCCCCAATCTCATAGTGGCGCCGATTCTCTTTTCCTCGAGAAGCTCCTTTTGCGCGCCATAAAAATTTATGACCTTATGAGACGTTTCAGGATCAGCTTCTACAGTGTTAGCGCCCTCGAGCCCCATAATATTCCTGGAAAACTCGACAAGCGCGAGCTGCATACCCAGGCAAAGACCGAGGAAAGGAACTTTGTTCTCCCTGGCGTACTGTATACTTTTTATTTTGCCCTCGAAACCTTCTTCTCCGAATCCACCGGGGACTATTATCCCGTCCACATCTTCAAGAACTTTTGTTCCATCTTTTTCTATATCTTTCGAATCGACCCATTTAATTTTGACGCCCACTTTATCTCCCGCTCCCGCGTCTATAAGAGCTCTGGACACGGAAATATATGAATCCTTTAAAGAAAATTTGCCTATATCCAGGTACTTACAAACCATTGCCACATTTACAGTTATCTTCGGATTCATTATTCCGTCCAACAATTCGGTCCATTTATTCCAATCAGGTTTTTTCCTTGGGGAAAGATTCAATTTATCGAGCAGTTTTTTGCCCATATTTTCCTTCTCAAAATTTATGGGAACTTCGTATATACAATCGGTATCGGGAGCGGATATAACATAATCGGCTTCAATATTGGCGTAAGTTTCAATTTTTTTTCTTCTTATGGGGTCGAGAGGAGTTTTTGCTCTGCAAAGTATAATATCGGGGAATATGCCGTGTTCCGCGAGTTGTCTTATAGCCTGCTGTGTAGGCTTGGTTTTCATTTCATCTATGTGGGACGGAACGGGGAGATAAGAAAGCATAACGATAGCCAGATTTTCCTTTCCCTCCATCCTGATAAGACTTCTCACAGCGAAAAGAAAAGGCATGTTTTCATAGTCTCCTATAGTTCCTCCGATTTCCACAACACAAACATCGAAACCTTCCGAAGCTTTCTTTATTCTTCCTATAATTTCCTCAGGGATATGGGGGATGAATTGGACCGTTTGCCCCAGATATTTACCCGCTCGTTCTTTATCTATAACGCTTTTATAAACCTGACCGGTGGTAATATTATTCTCTTTCGGAATATCCTTGGAAAGAAATCTTTCGTAATTCCCAAGGTCCTGGTCTATTTCTCCTCCGTCATCCGTAACCCATACCTCGCCGTGCTCGGTAGGTCGCAGAGTCCCGGCGTCGAAATTTATATAAGGATCGATTTTAACTGCGGTGGTCGAATATCCATAATTCTCTACTATTTTACCAATTGAAGATGTGGCAATCCCTTTACCGATTCCGCTTAAAACTCCACCAACCACTATTATATATTTCGACGCCATTTAGAATA
>CAZVXD010000036.1:0-13955 GCA_964631335.1 uncultured bacterium | reverse complement strand
ATTCCGCTTAAAACTCCACCAACCACTATTATATATTTCGACGCCATTTAGAATACCTTTCCTTTATAATAAGAGGATTTTATTCTTTCTCCTCTTCTTCAGATTCTTCTTCCTCTTCGACTTCATCTTCTATTTCTTCTTCCTCTTCCTCTTCTTCGGATTCTTCTTCACTCTCTGATTCCGTCTCTTCTTCCTCATCCTCATCTTCATCCTCTTCCTCTTCTTCGGATTCTTTTTCACTCTCTGATTCCGACTCTTCTTCCTCATCCTCTATATCCTCTTCGGTATCATCGTCATAAGGTTCTTCTTCGAACTCTGAATCCATTTCGACTTCGTCCTTTATTTCTTCCTGATCAAGCTCGGATATAATTTCGTCTTCTTCTCCTCCATGCTTTTTTTGCAATTCATCTACTTTTTCTTTCTGTTCCTTTAAATATTCACGTTCAGACAGCACTATATTCCTCCTATCGATATCAATCTCGATAACCTTTAATTTCATCTTATCTCCCAGCGAATATCCTTCTTCCGGCTTCTTGATATTTTTCTTGGAAAGATGAGAAAAAGGAACAAAACCTTTCAAACCCTTTCCGAGGGAAACTATAACACCTCTGGGAAGCAGCTCGAAAATCGTCCCTATTATATTGCTATTCACCGGATACTTCTCGGCAAAAATCGTCATCGGGTCATCCTTAAGCTGCTTTAAACCGAGAGAAATACGCCTTTCATCCTCATTGACGGAAAGAACCTGACATTTAATTGTTTTTCCTTTATCAAGAACATCCCGGGGATGATTAATCCTCTGGGTCCAGGACATATCCGATATATGCAGAAGTCCTTCCACCCCTTCTTCTAATTGAATAAAGGCGCCAAAAGAAGTTAGATTAACAACTTTTCCTTTAACCACAGAACCCACAGGATATTTTTCCGCTACTTTTTCCCATGGATCAGGAACAGCCTGACGCAATCCGAGAGAAATTTTTCGCGCTTTTTCATCGACTTCCAGAACTATAGCTTCCACTTCCTGTCCGACTTTCATTACTTCCGAAGGATGTTTGATGTGTTTTGTCCAGGACATCTCGGAAACATGAATAAGTCCCTCTATACCCGATTCGAGTTCTACAAAAGCCCCGTAATCGGTAAGAGAAACAACTTTCCCTTTAACCTGGTTGCCAATCTGATAACGCTCCTGAACGTTTTTCCATGGATCCGGCTTCAATTGTTTCAAGCCCAGGGATACTCTTTTCGTATCTTCGTCCACTTCTTTCACAAGAACTTTAACGGTATCCCCCACCGAAAGCATCTCCGACGGATGGTTTATTCTTCTCCAGGACATATCGGTTATATGAAGAAGTCCGTCGATTCCGTCCAATTCTATGAAAGCTCCGAATTCGGTAATATTCTTAACGGTTCCTTCCACAACATCACCCTCTTTTATCTCTTCCAGAAATTCCTTGACCTTGGCTTCATGCTCTTCGCTTAACAGAACTCTCCTGGAAACCACTATATTTCTTCTTTTGAAATTTACTTTTATTATTCTGACTTCGAATTTATCACCTACATCGACATCTAAATCTCTTGCCGGCTTCAAATCGATTTGAGAACCGGGAAGAAAAGCCTCTGTTCCGAATACCTTTACCATGAAACCACCCTTAACTCTTCTTACCACTTCACATTCCACAGGGGTATCTTCCTTATGGGCTTCTTTTACCTGATCCCAGACCTTTATGAAATCAGCTTTTTTCTTTGATATGGTAGCAAGACCCTGACTGCCCCCCGCATCATCGAGATAAACGTCTACGACATCTCCGACGGAAAATTTTGAAACGGAATCAAAATCATCTATGGGAATAATCCCCTCGGATTTCAAGCCAACATTTACTAAAACTTCGTTGTTTGTGATTTTTACAATTTTGCCTTTAACCAATCCGGTCTCGGGCGCTTCGCTCTTAAGAGACTGGTCAAGAAGCTTGGTAGCCTCTTCGTCGCTTATAGGTTCAATTACAGAATTTAACTCTTCGCTCATGCAGTTCTTCCTCCTTATGTGCGTCAATTTCTTTTAGTTTTTTTATTACTCCTTTAATAATCCAGTCGGGGGTTGAAGCTCCTGATGCCACACCTACCCTTTCTACATCGGTAAACCATTCTTTTTTTATTTCTTTTGCTTCTTCTATATGGAAAGTCTGACAACCTTCTTCTCTGGCGATAGCGGCCAGCCTGGATGTGTTAGCGCTTTTTTTTCCTCCTATCACTATTACAACATCGGACTTTTCCGCGAGTTTTTTGACTTCTTTCTGCCTTTTGCTTGTCACATCACATATCGTGTTAAAAATTTTCAATTCCAGAATCTTCGGCAAAAGATAATCCACAACCCTGTTAAGAATATCTTGAGATTGTGTTGTCTGGACAACCAAACCTATCTTACTATTTTTTATTTCTAAATCATCTGTCGAATCAATCACATGAACTTTCCCTTTTGTTCCGCCGACAATACTAACCACTTCGGGATGTTCTTTCTCACCTATAATATAAGTTTCGTAACCTTCACCAACCAGCTGCTTAGCTCTTTCCTGGGCTTTTTTTACAAGCGGACAGGTCGCGTCCACTTCTTTAAGGTTTTTCTTCCTTATTTTATTTAACACCTCAGGATGTACTCCGTGCGACCTGATAATAACATATCCTCTATCGACTTCCGAAAGACTTTCGGCAGCGATTATTCCTTCTCCTTCTAATTTTTCCACTACCTGAGGGTTGTGTATAATATGACCAAGAGTCCAGACCTTTTCTTCTGTCTCACGTCTGACCTGACGCGCTATTCTTATAGCTCTTTTAACTCCAAAGCAAAAACCCGTATTCTTCGCGAGATTTATTTCCATTAAGCCAACCCTTTAATTCTTTCCACGATTTTTTCCGTAAATTCCATGGCATTTTTAGAGTTAGTCCTTCCGAAATCAGGATAGATCGGTCTTCCGAATTTCAAAGTAAAAGGAGTCTTGCGAAGAAAATGGTTCAACATCGATTCATGAGTTCCGGTAATTAACACGGGAACTACCGGCACATTGTTTCTGATAGACAGATATCCGACTCCCGGACGAGGGGGAAGAAACTCGTTGGTTTTGGATCTGCTTCCCTCCGGAAATATAATAACAGCCTTACCTTTCTTTAAAAGTTCGACAAAAATTCTCATGGTTTTAACGCCCGGATTTTCGGTATCCACAGGTATAGCATGAACAGTCATCAAAATCCAGGAAACAAGCCTATTTATAAAAAGTCCTTTCTTCGCGAGAAAAAAAACAGGTCGGCTTGCTATACAACATCCAACCAGAGGAGGATCATAATTGGAACGATGGTTTGGGGCTATAATAACGCCTCCCTTTTCAGGCACATTCTCGACACCTTCTACTTTTAGGCCAAGAACTTTAAAAAAAAAGTAAAAAAGTAAACGACCTGTTTTATAAAGATACGACGCCTTCATGAAGTTCTTTTATTTTCGAGATAACAATGTCCACCTGCTCCTCGATAGAAAGCGAACTTGTATCCAGCAAAATAGCGTCATCGGCTTTTTTCAGAGGACTTTCTTTCCTTCTGGAATCGTGATAATCTCTTCTTGACAGGTCTTTTTTCACTTTTTCCAGATCTCCCGATCTGTCCTGCAATTTTCTTCTCTTCGCCCTGACAGCTATATCCGCATTCATGTAAAACTTCAAATCGGCATCGGGAAAAACCACAGTTCCTATATCTCTGCCTTCGACTATCGCGTTTCTGTCATCCACTATCTTTCTTTGAATACTTACCAGATATTTTCTCACTTCTTTTATCTTGGAAACAGGGGTCACAGCCTTATTGATTTTGTCAGCACGCAATTTATCACTTACGTCTTCACCATTAATTATAGTTCTCTGTTCACCATCAATTTTCTTAATCTCAATATTCAATTCATCTAAAACCTGGATAACTTCCTCTTCATTCTCGGGATTTACACCTCGCTGTAAAATAAAATAAGCCACAGCTCTATATGTGGCACCGGTATCAAGATACAACCAACCCAGCCGTTCTGAAACTTCTCTGGCTGTGGTGGTCTTCCCCGAACCCGATGTGCCGTCAATAGCAACTACAAATCCCATAAATCATTATATAACTATATAAAAAAAATTCAAGGTGTCAAGTAAAATTACTGAAAAATCAAATATAAAAATGAAAAATGTAAAAATACAAATTAAAGTTTAAAAATAAACAGAAACAAAAAATCACACAAATAGCAGTATTTTTTAGTTTTCGGGATTAGGTAAATGGGACAATTTTTCATTTTAATATGTAATTTTGATTTTTGCTTTTTGATATTTAAATTCCTCCGAAAAAAAGATTAAAACACGACATTTTCATTCTTACTAATAATAACCACTTAAAACCCAAGATCTTTACATTATTTCTCCTTGACTTTACAACCCCAATTACTTAAAATATAAAAAATTGATCGAAGGACA
This sequence comes from uncultured bacterium, assembly GCA_964631335.1. Classification (GTDB taxonomy): domain Bacteria; phylum Hydrothermota; class UBA3072; order UBA3072; family UBA3072; genus JAFGHJ01. The sequence goes on along the minus strand of CAZVXD010000036.1, from coordinate 9,474 downwards.
GAATGCATCGATGCAGGTTTGAATATTTTGCGTGGGATGGGGTTAGCGAAAAGCTAAAGGCAGACAGCTGATAGTCGGACATCTTTGTGGTTCAATTGTATTAAAAGAAAAGGAGGTTAAATGAGTTTGATGTCGATTCTCGCCAAAGGCGGATGGACAATGATTGCGATAGGAATTGCTTTATTTGTAGGTCTTTATTTTGCCATAGACCGCTTCATATATTATAAAAGAAGTCAAAGTTCCACGGAAGACTTGCTTAAAAAAGTTTGCGCGTGGTTAAGAGAAAAAAGTTCCAATGAAGCACTGAAAGAAATCAGGGGATACGACACTCCTGTAACAAGAATAATAAGCAAGGGAATTCTTTCAGGCAAAAAAGAATCGATGAACGCGGAAGCCGCCTCAGAACTAAAAAAACTGGAAAACGGTCTGGGTGTAGTCGCTTCTATGGGATCTATCGCTCCCATGCTTGGTTTCTTTGGTACAGTTTTAGGTATGATAAAAGCTTTTATGCAAATCGAAGTGCTGGGTGGAGGAGTTAACCCATCACGACTTGCAGGCGGAATATGGGAAGCTCTGGTAACCACCGCAGCGGGCCTGGCGGTGGGTATCGCTTTTCTTCTGATATACAACGCTCTTTCCGACCGGATGAACAGTATACTAAGAGATATAAACAGGGCAACTTCCGAAATAGCTACATTTATTGAGTAATCGGGGCATCTATGGAATCGAGGTTTAAACGAAAAAACACATTTCCCGTTATTTCCATGGCGGATATAGTACTTCTGCTTTTGATTTTTTTCCTGCTGACCTCCACCTATCTCGTCCAACCCGGAATTAAAGTCCAGCTCCCCAGAACTGCCGTAAAAGAAGCCGTAACACAGGAAAAAGTAACCATAACAATAACTAAAAGTGGGGCTGTTTATCTCGAAGATAAACCCGTTCAGATTTCCCGTTTCCCTTACCTCCTTCAGGATATCGGAGATAAAATCGTATTGATAAAAGCCGATCGCGATGTCACAATCGACATGACAGTAAAGGTAATGGAAATGGTTAAAAAAAGCGGAGCAAGTAAGTTTGTTATAGCTACCACTCCGGAAATAGAGTGAACACAAAGCTTATTTCTTTAATATCAACGGCAGCATTATACCTTGCCCTTATTCTTTTCTTCTTACTCGTATCCGTAAATTTGAAATCACCTGAAGAAGAATTTGTCACTCTGGGGTTTCAGGTAATAGAGGACGTCGAAGAAAAAGGGACTATGCCTGAAGTAGGAGGAACGGAAGATATATTCTCTTCCGCCGGAGATATCGCCATAAGCACAGAAAAAACAAGAAAAAGCTTATCACCCCTGGAAAAACCTCCTTATGAAGGGGGAGAAATAGAACAGGGCGAAAGGGAAGGGTACAAACTCGTCGGAGAATTAGCTAAAAGAAAAATAATACATTTTAAAAAACCTGAATACCCCGAAAACGAAAGCGAAAACACCGAAGTAAACTTAGAAATAGAAGTCAATCCTGACGGAACGGTAAAAACCATCAGGGTAGTAAAAACAGGAGGCATCTCTTTCGATAATAACGCGATGGAAGCCGTAAGAGATTGGCGTTTCCAGCCTTTAGCCCCTAAAGCTAAACAATCGGTCCAAACAGGTATCGTAACCATCTACTTCGAGATAAAATGATTTTTATTCTCCTATCTCTTTCACTAAACCTCGCCAGAGACCCTCTGGGCAGGGACATCTCCGGGAATGAAGCCACTGTTTTATCCGGGAACCCAATAAACATTACCATTCAGGCTACGGAAAAAAATAAACCCTTAGCCGATAAGTGGATTAGTTTTATACCTCATAACGGCAAAGTTACCCATGACTCGATAAAAACGGATAATTCCGGCTTCGCCAGTGTGGAATTTATACCGGAAAATGACGGATGGGTAGAGGCAAAAGCTGAAGATAAAACTCTGGGAATTAAACCCAAGGTAATTCCGAGAAACGCGCTCATGAAATTATTACTAGCCGTAACTATCGGAATCATACTGATATTGATGGGGCTCGATCACACTAATAAAGGTCTTTCCCGTTTAAGCGGGGAGAAAATAAGACAAATGCTCTGGAAAATGACGAAAAATCCCATTCTCGCTTATATTTCCGGTATAATTCTTGCCGTACTCCTCGAATCCAGCACTCTAACGGGACTAATGCTTCTCGGACTTCTCGAATCTTCCTTGATTAAACTTTCCACCGCCCTCATAATTCTTTGCGGCGCCTCCCTGGGCTCGACTTTCACGGTACAGATAATAGCAACCGATATTATTCAATTCAGTCCTGTCCTCGTCCTTATCGGTTTTATTCTATGGCAATCAAAGACAAGACTGAGTTACATCGGCAGAATTCTTCTCGGATTCGGATTGATATTTTTCGCGATATGGCTGATTAGAGATAATATCCAGCCATTAAAAAACTTACTCACTCCCGATATAAATCCTATACTTTTATTTTTCGCTTCAGTTGTTTTGACTTTTCTTTTTCATTCCAGCGCGGCTGTTCTCGGTCTGATGATTGCTTTCGCCGGTGTACTGGATATATCGACTTTCATACCGGTAATAATGGGAGTAAACATAGGAAACTCTTTCTCAATATTGTTGGGTTCCACCCGCTTTTCATCTTCCTCAGATAAAGCAATGGGTGTCGGGTATGTAATTCTTAAAATATTATTCGTAGTATTATCTTTTTATCTCTTTTTCCTGCCCAAAAGCTTTAACCCGGACTCCAGAGCAATCGCCAATATCCACTCGCTGGTAAATATCTGGGGACTCATTTTAATTCCCTTCTGCTTTCCTCTCGCGAAATTTTTAAAGAAAATTTTCGGCGTTGAGAAATCCAAACTCAAGCTCGACCCTCTTTTCCTGTCCTCCTCCACAGTCGCCATATCAAAATCCTATGAAGTTCTTCGCGAGTCGATGGAAATTACCAAAAATATGCTCGACGACACTTTGAAAGTATTTAAAACCAACAACGACGCCTTAAGAAAAATAATAATCTCGAAAGATAACATAATAGATAAAAACCAGGAGGAATTAGTAGCATACACTTCCAAACTCCTGGGGCAGGAACTTTCAGAACGAGAAAGCAACAAATGCGTCATAATAATAAAAATAGCGAATGAGATAGAACACATAGGAGATTTAATCAGTAAAAACATTATGAATTACGCGGAAAAGAAAATAAAGGAGTCCTACTTTTTTTCCGAAGAGGGATTCGAGGAAATTAAAAAATATCACGAAATTATTTTTGCCAATATCAAGGAAGCGGAAGCGGCACTTTCCACAATGGATAAAGACGCAGCCCGGGATTTGCTTTCCAACCAGAAGAAAATCGAAAACAAGCTGAAAAAATTCAAGGAGAGCCACATAGAACGTTTAAAAGAAGGGAAACCCGAAAGTATCGACACAAGCTCGATACACCTTGACCTGCTCAACGATTTCGACCGGATAAATTATCACACATATAACATAGCAAAAGCCATATTAGGTGAACTATGATTGCCGAAGACCATCTTGTATCCTGCGAGGAATTCGAAGGACCTCTGGACCTTCTGCTTTATCTGGTAAGAAAGCAGGAGGTAGCCATACGGGATATTTCTCTTTCCCGAATAACAAGAGAGTATTTACTTTTTGTTAAAGACCTTGAAGAAATAGATTTCGACGGAGCGGGTGAATTCATAAGGTACGCCGCTACCCTTCTGGCCATAAAAGCAAAAGGCATAACCCAGGAAGAAGAAACAAACGAAGATGCCGATGATTACGAAACAAAGGAATCTTTAATCGAGAAATTGACAAAATACAAAAGATTTAAGGGAATGGGCATATTTCTCGGTAAAAGGTTAGAGGTCTCAAATGCTATGTTCGGGAGACCGGACAGAGATATAGAAAAAGAAATTCACATATCGGTAAGCGGACTGAAATTTCTGGTTGAGAAAATAAAAAAGAAAAATCCCTTCAATCCGCCGACCACAATTTTATTCCACATCGATCATCTCATAGACAACCTGCTGAATAAATTAAAAAAATTGGGGAAGTTCTTTTTTTCCAAAGTCGCGGCGGGCGCGGAAAGCAATGAAAAAATCGGTTTATTTTTCGCGCTTCTTGAAATCATAAGAAGAGGCAGCGCCATAGCTACACAGGAAAAACCTTTTGATGACATATTCATAGAAAAAAAATGAATATCAAATATAAGAATCTTTCAACAGGAATAAAAAAATTTTTAAAAAAAAGAGAGGTGACGAGCCAAAAAACCCTCGAACGTTTTTTAGTTCCCTCCTTCGAAAATCTACGTCCGTCGGATAAAACCCTTAGAGAAGCAGTCGAAAAAACATGGTATTTCATAAAGAAAAGAAAGAAAATTCTGATATGGGGAGATGAAGACGTAGACGGAATAACATCGACTTATATAATGAAATTATTATGCCGCGAAGCTTTCGGGATAGACGTCCGGCATCATATACCCAAAAGAGCGAAAGAAGGGTACGGACTTTCGCGACAGGGAATAGATAAAGCTTACAAAAACGGTATAGACCTAATAATCACGGTGGATACAGGAACAAGCAGTATCTCAGAAGTAGAATATCTGAAGAAAAAAGGCATGGATGTTATCATAACCGATCACCACGAATTAAAAGAAAAATTACCTGAAGCGCTGTTAATAAATCCAAAGCTAAACGCTTTCGGGTATAAATATTTATCGGGCGCGGGAGTCGCTTTTAAGTTCGCGGATTGCGCGATGCGGGAACTCCAGGAAAAAACAACCGGGGAATGGAGCGAAGATATACCCGAAATACCCGCGCTGGCTTTAATAGGAACAATTATAGACAGAGTGCCTCTCCTCGACGAAAACAGAATAATATTCAGCGAAGGGTTAAAATGTTTGAAAAAATCCGAAAAGCCTCCTTTCTCTATCATCTCAGCCAGAAAAAATCTTTTAAAAGGAATTATTCCTCTGGCTTCGGGGAAAGAAAACCTGACCTGGGAGTTTTTTTCCGCCCGAACTGTAGAAGAAGCCGAAGGCATTTACCAGTCTTTAAAATCTAAACATTCGCTATGGAATAAAAAATCCCGGGCTGAATTTTCCGCTATAAAAAACGAATTAAACGAAGGGAAGAGGGTGATATTTAAAAAGAACCTGGACTATAAAATCGCGGGCGGTGTTACTAACAGAGCAAAAGATTACTGCAAAAAGCCGGTTTTTTTGATTTATCCTGTGGGCACAAAAATCCGCGGGGAAGGCAGAAGCCCGGAAGGGTTCGATCTCCTGTCTGTACTGGGTGAGGCGAAAGAGTTTTTGATAGACTATGGAGGACACAAGTGCGCGTGTGGGTTTGAACTCAAAAAAGACAAAATAGACGAGTTTAAAGATAAAACAGAACCCCTTTTAAAAAAATACAAAACACTAAGACAATACGATTCAAGACTTAAGTTAAATGAGGTAAACGAAGATTTGAAAAATTTGACAGAAAAGATGGAACCGTTCGGAAACGGCAACTCTCCACCGGTTTTTCTTATTGAAAACGTAATTTACGAAAAAGAAGATAAAGATTTTTTCCTTTCTCAAGGTAAAATTAAAATAAAACTAAATGATGTCAGAGAAATGCCGCCTCCGTCCAAAAAAGTTGACGCTTTTCTCGAAATCAAAGGACGTAAAACAATATTAAAAAGATGGGAATGGGCGGAAAACTAAAAGTCGATAAAAATCTTCTTATTCTTCTCGCTCTACTATTAGTAGCCGGAATTTTTCTGCAGTATACAGCCAACTACCCCGGAGATCAAACATTTTTTAAAAACCATTTAATGTGGATAGTAATATCCCTGGCTTTAGGATTCCTCGTTCTTTTCTATCCACTGAATGGCTTGAAAGACATCGCGATTATTCTTTACATCGTCGGAATAATTCTGCTTGTAATTGTTCCCTTTTTACCTAAAAGTGAAGGCAGATGGATTAAAATAGGAGGATTGCAATTTCAGCCTTCTGAAGTAATGAAGCTTTTCTTTATAATATTCATTTCAAAAATATTTTCAAAATTTGAAAACAAAAATGCAACCATGAGGGATCTCAGGCTGCCCATAATAATCGCCGCCATTCCTGTACTTCTTGTTTTTATAGAACCTGACATAGGAACGGCATCGATTTTCCTTTTTATTTTTCTGGGTATTGTAGGCACACTCAACATAAGCATACCTCGATATATACTTCTTGCATCACCTTTGATTTCATTTTTATGCGGATTTCACCTTGTTTCCTGGATACTTTTTATGATAATGCTGGTAGCGGTAATTATAATATCGGATGTCGAACTTAGATTCTCCATAGGCGTTTTCCTTATGAATTTAGCCGTAGGGGCTTCTACACCCATTCTGGATAGTTTATTAAAGCCCTATCAAAAAACCAGATTATTGACTTTTTTGAATCCTTCCCTGGATCCGACAGGTGCGGGCTGGCAATTACTGCAATCCAAAATCTCTATAGGTTCGGGAGGCTTTTTCGGAAAGGGATATCTGAACGGTTCGATAAAAAACCTGGGATTTTTGCCTCAAACCAGAACAGATTTTATTTTCGCTGTTTTAGGTGAAGAATTCGGCTTTCTTGGAACTATCGCTTTATTGACATTGTTTACCTTATTTCTTTTGAGAATTCTTCATATAGCGCGGCGCGCTCAAAGATCTTTCGGGAAATATCTTGCCTACGGAATTTTCTTCTATTTTCTATCTCAGATAACAGTTAATATAGCTATGACCATAGGTCTTTTACCTGTTGTCGGGCTACCTCTCCCCTTCATAAGTTACGGGGGAACCTCATTTGTCGTATCCACAGTTATGGTCGCACTTTTAATTCTTGTTAAGAATGAATCCATTGTTTAGATTCTTAAACGATTTAGAAAAATTTGTCTTCCCTTCCTTTTGTCCAATTTGCGGCAACGAATTAAAAAAAACAGAAATTATATGTGGTAGATGTTTGAACAAAACTTTTTTTGTTTCGCGCAAAAAATGTAAAATTTGCGGAAAAACAATAAAATCCGGCAAGCTTTGCGAGAATTGCAGAAAAGAAACTCCCTTTTTCGATGCAGTCATAAGCTGCGGAAGTTATGTTCCTCCGTTTTCCGACATAATCAAAATCTACAAATACCGCAACAGACCTTCACTTTCAAAACAGCTCGCCAGAAAACTCTATTCAAATTATTTATCGCGCGGAGACATACAGGAAATAAAATATTCTACCTGGGTACCTATGACGAAAGCCGAAAAAAGAGAAAGAAGCTACAATCAAAGCCGGCTGCTCGCTTTGAATTTCTCAAGGATCTCTTCTCTTACAAGTATAAATCTTTTAAGCAAAATATCCTCAATTCCATCCCAGACGACCCTACCTTACGAAAAAAGATTTATCAATGTTAAAAACGCTTATCATATTAGAAAAAACTCACTAAAAGAGTTTAAAGGTAACCCAAAAAAAGGTATTATACTTGTAGACGACGTTTTAACAACCGGAAGTACCCTGAATGAATGCGCCGCGGAACTAAAAAAAGCGGGATTCAAAAAAGTTATCGGGCTTGTTCTTGCTATTTCCCCTTAACTAACTTTGTAAACTGAGCCTTTTTCCTTGCCGCGTTATTTTTATGTATAACTTTCTTCTTGACAGCTTTATCTACTACTGAATAAGCCGTTTTAAGAGTTTCTTCCGCTTTCTTAGGATCTTTCTCTTCTTTCAATTTCCTGGTGATATTCTTGATCCTTGTTCTGACGCCTTTATTCCTTTTTCTATTCTCTTCCGCCAATCTAACTCTTTTCTTTGCTGATTTTATATTTGGCACTAAACCTCCTGAAAAGTTTTATTATTTAAGGCGGCACCCGGATTCGAACCGGGGGATAACGGTTTTGCAGACCGTTGCCTTTCCACTTGGCTATGCCGCCAACCTAAAAAAAGCGGGAAACGGGATTTGAACCCGCGACTTTCACCTTGGCAAGGTGACGCTCTCCCACTGAGCTATTCCCGCCCCTCGATAAATATATTTATACCTCTATGTTTGTCAAGTGTTGCATCCCTCCACCACCCCCCAAAACTTTCGAACAAAAGAGAACACAAAGGCACTAAATCGTTAGAGGGTTAGAACGTTAGAGTGTTAGAGAGTTAAAAAATCAAATATTCGGGTGGGATGGGTGGTTAACACATCTACTCATTTACGCATTTACGCACCAACTAAATTAAGTGACAACAAATAGCACGGATGATTTTTTTAGCCGTTAGCGGCGAGCTGTCTGCCGAGAGCTGTTTTTCTCACCCTTCAGGATCCGTTACTATCCACAAATCATCGCCAACAGCACCAAACTGCTTCTCTTTTAATATTTTTATGGCTTTATCAACATCTTTTTTCCTTACCTGAAGTTCTATTTCTGAAGTCCCATCAAAGCGACCCTGGGAAGATTCGGCGAGCATCGAACCCGGCAAAGAACACTCTATGCCTTCCGACTCGATCCGGGAAGCGATAAGATACGCGTCCATAAGACGGCTAAATTTTCCAATTGTTATAAATTCTTTATTTTTCATATCATCCATAATTAAAAAATACAGAGTACTTTGTTATATAAAGCATTATAGCCGTTTTTCGAGTTTTGTCAAGGTTGTTTCTTTATTAGACCCCACAGGGCGGAAAAAGTTCGATTTTTTTTATTATATCCCATGTAGAACGCGCAAAGACCTTATTTCAGTCAAACTTGAAACGCGAAGAACTGCTAAATTGTTATAGCGCTTGATGTTAATATGGGATTTTCGATCTTTCCTGAAAACCTATCTCGTTATTTTATTTCTATTTAAGAGTCTAATTATCCCCGCTACCGTGTTTACCCTTGGTACCTTTTTCATGTATCTAAGGTATTTATCTCCGAACTTTTTTATGTTATCCTGTTCTTCACGTCGCATATCGTTATAAAGCAACCCCAACATGATTATTCCTAAAATTATATTAATCCAATATTGAGAAAGAAAAACCAGCGTTAAAGACATCAACGCAAAGGAAAGATAAATTGGGTGGCGTACCACACTGTAAATTCCTGTCGCAACGACTTTGCGGGTGTGTACCCATTTATCACCTTCACCCTGCTTACCTTTTTCCTCTAATTCAGCACGGCCCTGCCAACCCAGTAAAAAAGACATCAAAAGAAGAAACCATCCAAAATACATCAAAAAATCCAATCCCAGATAGTTGTAATATAAAATACATACTATAATCTGCGAAAAAAATATGATAGTTTCAATCGACATCAAAATAATATCGCTGCTATTTATGTTTTGCTTATCTGTTTTTCTTTTCATTGTTGTTTAAGGTCTTTAATTATGTTACGCTATGGTCTATTGTAGCCTTTTAAAAAATATAAACAACGCGATTGTCGCGGTCATGGTCGCTGCTCCCATTCCCAAATTAATAGTGAGAAAGA
>CAZVXD010000035.1:0-16768 GCA_964631335.1 uncultured bacterium | reverse complement strand
GTGGAAAAGTCCTGTTGACAGTGCATCGAGAGGTTCTTTTCATGGTTTGGACATTCCGTTGGCATTCAATAATGTTGATTTGAGACCAGACTGGACAGGCAATTCAGAAGAAGCCTGGAAATTAGCTGACAAAATGAGCTCTGCATGGTTAAACTTTGCAAAAACAGGTAATCCTAATGTAGAGGGTATGTTGCCTAAGTGGGAACCTTATACTGAGGAAAAAGGTGCTACAATGTATTTTGATAATGAATGCAAAATTGTAAATAACCACGACAGAGAATTGATGCATTTCATTAAACATACCGATTAGTCGTTAGAGTCATTTTTAAATAACTATATTCAACAACCGGTCCTTAACAAAAATAATCTTTCTAGGCTCATTATCGTCAAGAAAACGGCTTACGTTCTGTACTTTTTTAGCCATTTTGAAGGCTTCATCCTGCTCTATGCCCTTATTCGCCTCTATTTTCGCCCTTAATTTACCGTTTACCTGCACAACAAGGGTATATTTTTCTTCTACCGTACCTTCAGGGTCGTATTCCGGCCAATCCTCGAGAAAAACCGAGTCTTTATTCCCAAATTTACTATACATTTCTTCAGATATATACGGAGCAATGGGAGTGAGAAGCAGGAATAATCGTCTCAGAGCATATTGAGTGAGTTTATCTTTCTTTCTATAATCGGAAATAATATTCAAAAACTCCATTAAAGCAGCGATTGCAGTATTGTAGCTGAAACGTTCTATATCTTCCGTTACTTTCTTGGTTGTTTTTTCAGTTTCTTTGTAAATTGTCTCTTCCCTATCGGAATTCGATAGCTGTATATTCTCTTTGTTAAGATGTTTCGTGCCGAGTTCGTAAAGCCTGGTAAGAAAACGAGTGGAACCTTTGATGTTCTCTTCTTTCCAGTCGATTTCACTGTCCGGAGGACCGAAAAAGAACATCGCCACTCGAGCCGCGTCTATTCCGACACTTGCAACCAGAGCTTCGGGATCAACAACGTTGCCCTTCGATTTAGACATTACGTCGCCTTTTTCGTCTCTAACCATACCCTGATTAAACAGCCTTATAACCGGCTCTTTAACCGGAGAATATCCGATTTTGTTCATAAATTTAGTGATAAAACGCATATAGATGAGATGTCCGGTGGCGTGTTCGGCTCCTCCGATATAAAGATCGATAGGTAGCCATTTTTCCGCCTCTTTTTTGTCAAAAATTTCCGTTTCGTTTTTGGGATCCAGATATCTAAAATGATACCAGGCAGAATCGACAAAAGTGTCTACTGTATCAGCATCTCTTCTTGCTTCTCCCCCACACTTTGGACACTTTACTTTTTCAAAACTTGGATGAGTCGCCAGAGGCGAACGGGCTTTAGGGATAAAATCAACTTCATCAGGAGGAGGCAAAAGAACCGGCAAATCTTTATCCGGAACAGGAACTTCACCGCATACCTCACAATGAATCATCGGAATCGGCGCCCCCCAATAACGCTGCCGGGAAATAAGCCAATCATTCAAGCGATAGTTTATTGCTTTACTACCAAGACCTTTATCAGCAATATGTTGAGTTATCTTATTTAAAGCTTCGTTTGATGGCATTCCGTCAAATTCTCCGGAGTTTATCATTGTTCCAGTTTCAGTGTAAGCTTCATCGCCTAATGGCGAATCTCCCCTTATAACCTCTTTGATGGGTAAATCATATTTTTTAGCGAATTCGCAGTCTCTCTGGTCGTGAGCGGGTACGCACATGATATGACCTGTTCCGTATGAACCAAGAACAAAATCAGCCACGTAAACGGGTAATTTATCGCCTGTGAGGGGGTGAATTACCTTAAGTCCGGTATCCGCTCCGGTTTTTTCTCTGTCTTCTCTCGTCCGTTCTATATTGCTTAAAAGCAGTGAATCGTGTATGTATTTTTTGACATTTTCGTTTGTTTTCGCTATCTTTTCTGCCAATTCGCTTTCAGGCGAAATACACATAAAAGTTACTCCGTATATGGTATCCGGTCTTGTGGTAAAAATATTGAATTCTTCACCACTTTCTAACTTAAACTTTATTTCTGCACCCTCTCTCCTACCTATCCAATTTCTCTGCATTTCTTTGATATTTTCCGGCCAATATTTTAAAGTTTCTATGTCCTGGTACAGTTCTTCCGCGTAATCGGTAATACGAACAAACCATTGTTTAAGCTTTCTTTTTTCTATCTCCGACTCGCATCTCCAGCATTTTCCGCTTTCAACCTGTTCATTGGCGAGAACAGTTTTGCAGCCGGGGCACCAATTAACATAGGATTCATCCCGGTATAATAGACCGTTTTTATACAATTGAACAAGCAGCCATTGAGTCCACTTATAATATTCAGGGTCTGAAGTCGCGACTTCTCTTTTCCAGTCGTAGCTGAGCCCTAATTTTTTAATCGTGGCTCTGGCTGTTTTCATATTATTGTATGTCCATTCTTTTGGGTCCAAATTTTTCTTTATAGCAGCTTCTTCCGCGGGAAGACCGAAAGCGTCCCATCCAAAAGGATGTAGTAAATCTTTATTCCGCATCTTCTCCCATCTCCATTTTAAATCCCCGAAACAATAATTTCTGAAATGACCCATATGTATGTTGCCGGAAGTATACGGCCACATCTCCATGATAAAGTATTTATTCTTAGGAGTTTCCGGAGCATTAAATAATCCGGAATCTTCCCATTTTTTTCGCCATTTATTCTCTATTTTTTCAAATGGATACATCTTGATTATAGATTAAAGTGATTTTATTTGAATTTATTGATTATTTTTAAATTTTTCGATATCTTGCTCAAGCTTCAAAAGTTCCTTTCTTCTTGCTTCTATTTTTCCCGACAGAGCTATTTCTTCTCTTCTTTTAGCGACTATACGCTGAGTTAATTCGAGTTCTTCCTTCTTTTTAGTATCACTTTTGCTGTCTTCTCCCAGTAGTCTGTCAAAAAGAAGATCTTCTTCTGATTTTTCTTCTTTTTCTGATACTTCTGTTACTTCTTCTGGTGTTGGTGTTTTTGCTGCCGCTTCCGCGGCTGCTGCTGTTGCTGTTTCTATTTCAGCGGAAATATTTTCTTTCTTTTCTGTAAGATTTTTTACTTCTTCTTCTAAATCTTTTTGGACTTTTTGTTTTTTCGCAACTTCTTCCATTACATCCGCTTTTGTTCTTTCTAAATTCTCAATTTCTTCTTTCAGAACCTGTATTTTATTTTGAAGCTCGGGACTACTTTTAGCGGAAACTCCTTTTGGTGCTTTGCCTGCTGGAGCCGATTTAATTAAAACACTGCCGGTAAGAAAAAGAATTACAAAAGACACTATTGGAATCGTCAAATTCTTAAATTTGAATATTTCTTTAAGCTTCATTACTAAACCACTTGACGCGACGGATCTTTTTTCCGGTAATTTGATTAAGAAATGAATATTTGCCAATTCTCGTCCCTGATAATTAATGGGCTGTGAAAAATAAAACTTATCTTCACTTTCTTTTCCTCTTTCCTGTTCAATCCATCCTATATTTGAATTATTAATATTCCATACAACCGTTCTATCCGATCCCAGAATTGTCAAATTTATTATATCTTCTTTTTTTGTTACTCTATCGATGTAATTTTTTATTCCAGCATTATCTCGGTCATCTACGTAACCCCTAATATCGTTGGAAGTGGAAAGAACGTGCCCATAAAATTGCCAACCTTTTTCAGTGAATTCTTTTACGTTTGGTTTGTTTTGTATTGCAAGATATAAATATCCGGTTAATTCTTTATTATTCGAAATAATTTCGGTTTCAATTATTGAAACCGAATCTCTTATCGCGTACTTCCTATTATTTGTGTTTTGTAGTCCTGTATACTTTGTTCCCTCTCTTCCCGTACTATTTGTCCAGAATATCGTTTTGTCTTCCTCTGTTATTATTACTTCGGGTTGATTGGAGAGATTCGTTTTTTCCGTTGCTTTTTTGACAAACATAGATACAAAGAAATTGTCTTTCATGGCAAAAGCTTCGTTGATATTTTGCGCTAAAATATTACCAAAGGAAATCCAACCGTCGATTCCATCCTCATAGCTTAGAGAACCGGAACTTTGTGAAGAAACTTCCGGTTCAGGCATGTTTAGATAAACGGCAATAAGTGAAACGAGAAAACCGATTATTCCTAAAAATAAAGCTTTTTTGACCATAAATACTCCTTAATTAATCGGGGCCAACGCGATAAAAATAATAAGCTACAGCTCCTACAACCCCTAAAAATTTTGTGAAATCCCAAACCCTCGAGGAGAATGATTGGTTTACATACACTAAATCGCCCGATTCCAGAATAGGAGGATTTTTTTCTTTATCGTTCAAATAATCATTTACGTTGAAGAAAGAAACTTCTTTTTCTTTTATTGCTCTAACTAATTTTACGGTAGATAAATCGGATCGAGACGTTGGTCCTCCGGCAAAAGATATTGCTTCCACTATATTGGTAGAGGGAGTTACGTAATAAATACCGGGACTTCTGACTTCACCCCATACCTGAATCCTTACGGAGCCTCCTTCTGCTAAAAATGGATTCTGTGGCAACCCTAAAATAAAAAATCCGATTAAAAATATCATTATTTGAATATATTAAACCATTTTCATTGATTGTCAAGTATTGTTTTTATTCCTTATCTTTCAAACATATCATTTCTATTTCACTGATTTTTATAAGGAGGAAATTCTCTTCCCTCGCAGCTCCGTTTCTGAATTTTATAATTGCCTCAGTTATTGGAAGAAAACCGGATTGCTTTGATAGAGCCTGAAGCGAATCTGTTAGTCTCGCGTGTACAGGTATATGTACATTTCCGGTTATCCTATAACGACTTGTATATAAATCTACGTTCTTCTTTTCCTTTTCAATTTTCATTGCCATTGGGTTCCTCCTTAAGCAATTTTTCCAATTCAAGCATAAAAGTTTTCATTATATCTTTTTCTTTTACAGTGGCTATTTTTTTTCCTTTTTTGAAAATAACCGCCGCTTTTTTACCTCCCGCGATTCCGATATCGGCTTCTTTGGCTTCTCCCGGACCATTTACAGAACATCCCATCACTGCAATCGTTATTGGCGTCGAAATTATTTTTAACTCTGCCTCTATTTCCTTTAAATATTTTTCAAGGTCGAATTGTAATCTCCCGCAGGTTGGACAGGAAATTATCCTGGGGCCGACTTTTCTTAGCTTGAGAGATGATAAAATATTACGAGCCGCCATTATTTCATTCGAAGGATCACCGGTAAGCGAAACCCGAATAGTATCTCCGATTCCCTCTTCCAGTAAAATTCCAATACCCACTGCGGAATATACCTCTCCCCTTCCTCCCGGAGGTCCGGCTTCAGTAACTCCGATATGAAGAGGGTAATTATATTCTTCGGAAAAAATTCTGTTAGCATCAACCATTGTTCTGACGTCGGAAGATTTTATGGAAACCACAATTGACTCAAAATCCAGATCCTCGAGAATTTTAATCTCATCCACTACCGACTCTACAAGAGCTTCCGGCTTTACGCCGCCAAATTTCTCTATGTACTCTTTTTTTATAGAACCGGCATTCGCTCCCACTCTTATAGGAATTCTTCTCTCTTTACAAATCCTCACGATTTCCTCGATTTTCCATTTTTCACCGATATTTCCCGGGTTTATTCTTATTTTATCAGCTCCCTGTTTTACCGATTCGATAGCCAGTCTATAGTCGTAATGAATATCGGCAACCAGAGGTATATTTATTTTTTTCTTTATTTTTTGAACGCACCTGGCCGCCTCAATATCCGGAACCGCTATCCTTATAATCTCACAACCTTCCAGCTCCAATTTATTAATTTGCTTGATTGTTTTTCTTTTGCTGCGGGTATCGGTATTGGTCATAGATTGAATGGCTATAGGATTATCGCCACCGATCTTTACTGAACCTATCTCTACCACTTTAGTTTTTTTTCTTTTGTATTTTTTCAATTAACGCCGCCTTTAGTTTTTCTTTGTTTTTAAAAATTTTTACTTCAGGTAAGCCTTTAATAAAAGTAATCTGTCTGTCCGCGTATTTCTTTGTTTCTTTAATAACTGTTTTTTTAAGATCTTCAAGTGTTTTATCGTTACCATTTAATAAATAATCCGCAACCTGTCCGTACCCTATAGATGTAAAGGAATAAAGCGAAGGATTATAACTTTCATCGATGAGATTTTTTACCTCCTCTATAAATCCTTCCTCAAACATCTTTACAACTCTTTTTTTAATTCTTTTTCGTAACTCTTTCTTATCCATCAGTAGAGCAAAGACTTCCAGGGGTATTTTGTTTTTGTTACCTTTTTCCCAGAATTCGGTTAAAGTAATACCGCTTGCTCTGTAAATTTCTAACGCCCTACCTAAACGCTGTTTGTCGTTGGGATGTATTCTCTCTGCAGACTCGGGATCTATTTTCTTCAATTCGCCGTGCATTTGTTCTGAACCTTTCTTTTTTATCTCCATTCTAACCTGGTCTCGAATTTCATCAGGGATTTTCGGTTCTTCAAACATGCCTTCGATAAGAGACTTTATATAAAATATAGTTCCACCGCATATTATAGGGACGTGCTTTTTTTTTCGTATCTCTTTTACTTTTTTCTTACAATCACAAATGAATTCATAAGCTGAATAATCTTCATCGGGTTTTTTTATATCTATTAAATGATGCGGAACTTTCTGCATCTCTTTTGCTGTAACCTTAGCGGTTCCGATATTCATACCTTTATAGATTTGCCTTGAATCGGCAGAAATCACTTCTATCGGAAAATTTTCTCCCAATTCGAGACATATAGATGTCTTTCCCGCTGCTGTCGGACCGATCAATGTTAATACCCTTCTCATCTTAAGAGTTTATTCTCTATATCCTTAAGAGATATTTCGAAAAGAACCGGTCTTCCATGAGGACACCTGAAAGGTTTATCTGTAGAAAATAGAAGATTTACGAGATTTTCCATCTCTTCAACAGATAAAGGATCTCCCGCCTTTATGGCCAGGTGACAGCTTACAGATTTTAATAAGTTATCGATCGTAGTTTCCTTCTCTTTGGAAAGATCTTCTAAAATTCCCCTGATCTGATCTTCGTTTATTTCTGTCAACAACGAGGGAATTCCCTCCCATACAACAACATTGCCGGAGAAAACTCTGAAAACAAATCCTAAATCCTTAAGATCTTCTTTAAGTTCTTCAAGTTTTAATATTTCAAGCGGAGTATGGTTTACCTGGATAGGAAATAAAAGGCTCTGGGTGTTAAAATTTTCATTATTTTTTAAATTGTCATAAAGAATTCTTTCATGCGCCGCGTGCTGGTCAATAATAACCAGACCCGTATTGGTCTGAGCGACAATGTAAGAATCGTGCAATTGCCAGAATTTACTTTTAGTATCTCCTTCAAACAGAAAATCTTCCTTAAATGAAAAAAGTTCTCTTCTGTAATCACTATCGACCCCTACCGTTTCATTCAGCGTTCTTTTTATAGTCGACATCACATACCTATCATTATGGAACTTTACTTCTTTTTTTGTGGGATGCACATTAACATCGACTAAATTAGCTGGAATATCTATAAATAAAATAAATGAAGGGTTTTCGTCCGTAAAAGGCGTATAGAAATCCTTAATTAGTTTAAAAATTTTACCATCCCAGACATTTCTTTTATTTACAAATAAGTAATATTTTTTTTGAGAAGGTAACTCGGGACGCTGAATCCATCCGCTGATTTTAATACTATTTTCCGCGTTTTTAAAATTAACGGGAATAAGGGACGAAAGAAATTTTTCATCCATAACGGACAGTATTCTATCGTCGGAAGTAGTAGAAGGTAAATCGATAACCTTTTTACCGTTATGCGTTAACAGGAATGAAATTTCCGGATAACATATACATTTTGGTATGATTTCTCCCAGGATTTTCCTGAACTCGGCATTCGAAGAATGCAGAAATTTCCTTCTTGCAGGATAATTATTAAATAAAAATTTTACTATGACAGAAGTTCCTCTCTGTCTTTGTTTTGGTTTTTCTTCTTTAATCTCCCCGTTAAAAATTTTTATGTATCTTCCCATATCGGAATCAGATGATTTGGAAAGGATTTCCATTTGAGAAATGGTACCTATGGATGCCAGAGCCTCGCCTCTAAAACCCAGAGAATATATCAAATCCAGATCGGGTATATCTTTAATTTTGCTGGTCGAATATCTTTTGGCTACCAATTTAAGGTCTTCAGGATGAATCCCTATTCCGTTATCAGAAACAGCAATCAGTCTTTTCCCTCCGTCTTCAATATCCACGGTTATTCTGGACGCTTCCGCATCTATGGCGTTCTCTACTAACTCTTTAACGCAGGAAAACGGACCTTCAACGACTTCTCCCGCGGCGATTTTACTCTTTACCTTCTCCGGTAATTCGAAAATTCTTCTGTCGTTTTCCATCATCCTTTAATAACCGCCAGAGGAAGCATTTTTGCTACTTTTTTAGCAATCCCGACCCTGGATACAACTTCCACAACTTCATTAATATCTTTATAAGCTTCCGGAGCTTCTTCTCTGACTGTTTTAATAGACCTGGATCTTACGTAAATATTTTTTTTCTTAAGTTCTTCGGTTATGTTTCTTCCTCCTGTCGCTTTCATGGCTTTTTTTCTGGAAAGGACTCTTCCCGCTCCGTGGCAAGCAGAACCAAAAGTTTCTTCCATAGCTTTATCGGTACCAAGCAGAACATAAGATGCTGTTCCCATATCCCCCGGAATTAAAACAGGTTGACCTATTTGTTTGTACTTTTCAGGAATATCCGGATGATTTGGAGGAAAAGCTCTGGTGGCGCCCTTTCTGTGAACACATAATTTCTTTTTCTTTCCATCTACTGAATGCTCTTCGATTTTGGCGATATTATGAGCCACATCGTATATAAGATTCATTCCGAGTGATTCAGCTGATTTTCCCATAACTTCTGCAAAACTTCCTCTTACCCTTGATAAAATTATCTGGCGATTTGCCCAGGCAAAATTAGCCGCCGCTCTCATCGCGGAAAGATACCCCTGTGCTTCTTTTGAATCGAGAGGAGCGCAAATAAGCTGTTCATCAGGGACATAGATATTAAATCTGTTTTTAGATTTGCGCAGATTTTTAACCCAATCACTGCAGACCTGATGACCAAAACCTCTGGAACCGGTATGAATCATTACAGTCACAATATCTAATTCAAGACCCAGTATGGCTGCGGCTTTTTCATCGTATATATCTGTAACCTTTTGTATTTCAATAAAATGATTACCCGAACCTAAAGTCCCAAGCTGCTCATGCCCACGCTCCAAAGCTCTTCCGGAAATAATTTCCGGATCTGCCCCGTCCAGCCTGCCATTTTCCTCCGTATATTCAAGGTCGGAATCCCAACCGAAATTCTTCCTCACCGCCCAGGAAGAACCTTCGAGGAGAACCTTTTTCAATGTAGAAGAAGCAACCTTAATATCGCTTTTCGAACCCACGCCGCAGGGTACAGCCGAATATATTTTATTTGTAAGCAATTCTTTGCTTCCGGTTAAATCGGAACTTTTCAGGTTAGTTCTTATGACTCTAACGCCACAGTTTATATCGAAACCCACTCCCCCGGGGGAAATAACACCGTTTTGTGCATCCATAGCGGCTACTCCGCCAATAGGAAAACCATACCCCCAGTGAATATCGGGCATCGCCAGAGAATATCTTTGTATTCCCGGTAAATGAGCCACATTACGTACCTGTTCGAGTGAATTATCCGATTTTATTGCTTCATATAATTTATCGGAAGCGTAAACGATTCCGGGCACTCGCATTTTTCCCTGTTTTTCGATTAACCACTTGCATTCTGCTATTTTTTTCATTGTTTTAATATAGACTCTTTATCACTTATTTCAAGTGCCCCACTTCACCACTAAAAAACTATTTGAACCACAGAGATCACAGAGAAAAAATTGTCTATTTTTTTTTGCTAAAACCTAAGACCAAAAACCTGACACCTAATTTTCTACATGCAGGACCTGTAGAAACTGTGGTTTTTTGTTTATTGAATCTCAACTCCAAAAATCCAAAGCCTAATCATAGGAAGTCAATGAATAACTGTTATACTTGACAGAGTGATAAGCTTAAATTATAATTCGAAAATAGTATGGGCAATAAAATTAGGAGGTATGCATGCCCTGGAATAATCCGGAAATTAGAAATTTAATTGATGAGTGGTTACAGATGCAACAAATTTGTCTTAGACGAGTACATCCCAGCGCATATATTGATGTTTGGGGGCGTATATGCGGTCAAGTGGAAGGAGGTTTTATCGATTGTAATTCTCATACTCCAGACCGCCCGCCCGATTGGGATAATTACCATTACTTATGGGTACACAATTGGTGTCCCGATTATTTTTCGTACTCTATTCAAAACTATTTAAATAAAAGATTAAACGGAACTTCATCACAAGATTTATTAAGATGTAAATCTGGACGAAACGTTCCATGCGTCACCTAAAAAAAGGAGGTCATTGATGGCAGATAAGAAAGCAGACCTGGCAGGTCCGGGAATTAGTACTTACGAACAGGTAGATAAAATCCTGCCACACGATTATGAAGCGTTATTAAGTCCAAAAAAAAGGATGAAAGCGCTTTACAAAATAAAAAACTTTATAGAAGATAATCTTTGCAAAGAACTCAATCTTTTTATGGTGCAAGTACCTTTAATCGTAACCAGGGATAGCGGTTTAAATGATTATCTCGATAGGGATGGTTCACGCACACCCGTCGAATTTCCCTGTGGGCTCGGTCTTGATAAAAAAATAGAATCTCAGGTGGTTCAAGCGGCGACAAAATGGAAAAGGATGGCTTTGAAACAATTTGGCTGCGAAGTGGGCGAAGGCATCTGCACCGATATGAGAGCGGTAAGAAAGGATTATTTCTTAGATCATGACCATAGCGCCTATGTAGACCAATGGGACTGGGAACGGGTTATAACTAAACGTGAGCGAAATCTTGATTTTTTGAAGGAAATTGTTGAAAAAATATGGATGGTTATATATGAGGCGGGCCAGATGGTTAAAAAAGACTTTCCCGAGCTCATATCAGACAAATATCCCGACATACCGAAAGAATTAAAATTTTTCCACGCCGAAGAAATCCTTGAAAGATATCCCGATTTTACCCGAAAACAGAGAGAAACAAAAATGGTACAGGAAGTACATCCAGCAATCTTTATAATAGGTGTAGGATATGTATTGGAAGACGGGTATCCCCATGAGATGAGAGCGGCTGACTATGATGACTGGATTACGCCTACGATTAAAAAGAACGGAAAACAGTTCCATGGTCTAAACGGTGATATCCTGATCTGGAATCCGGTAACGAAGCGTCGTCATGAACTTACATCTATGGGTATCCGGGTAACTAAAAAAACTCTGGTGCAGCAACTAAAAGAGTCAGGGCAGGAAAATTTTTTACAACTCCCCTACCATCAGGCAATACTCAACGATGAAATACCACTAAGCATCGGAGGCGGCATCGGTCAATCACGTACATTTATGTATCTATTGAGAACCGCTCATATAGGAGAAGTGAGTGTTACCGTTTGGCCCGATGTTTTAAAGTCGATTTGCAGAAAGAAGAATATACATATATTGGAATAGATATCGAAGAATTAAAAAGGAGGTTATAAAAATGAATAAACCTTCCTTAGAAGATGATATCAGACATCTTGAAGAACTTTACCGAAATTATCTATGGTCCGATAAAATAGTAGACGCGTGGGAAAACGACCCGGCCTATCTTAGCAGTGATCATGACAGGGCTGTAGAAAAAAGGGAAACGGCAAAAAAAGAACTGGATGATTTTACAAGAAAAATGGAGGTTTTATATCCTGAATACAAATTTTCTTTCGAGGGCTACGTTGGCGGATACTCCGTAAACCCTATCAGGGTAACAGCCACGAAACGCTGTAATCTTAAGGAGAAATAAAAATAGTAGTCTTACTAACCTGAAAGAAAAAATGAAATACACTATTAATTATGATAAAAGCGATGAAATTTGTATTATTTGTGTTAAAGGTGAGTTTCATCGGCCCGACGATTCACTGAAAATACAAAAATTAGTTTTTGATTATCATAAGGAAAAGGGTTATTCTCGATTTCTGACAGATATGGGAAAAGCTAAAATTATTAGCGGAGATAAAGATGTATTTTTAATAGGATCCGTGCCGTTCGATACAAACGAAAAAAATAAAAAAACCTTGCATAAGGTAGCGCTTGTTTATTCGAGTACTAATTCGAATGAGATGTTCCTGGAAAATGTCTCTACCAACCGAGGCTACAATTTAAAGGTCTTTACAAAAATCGATAAAGCGATCGAGTGGTTTAAAAAGAATGGATAAAAATTAACTTATTTAGAAAAATGAAACATTTTGCCGAATTTGATGAAACCGATAAAATTTGCAATATTAAAGTTATGGGCAAGCTTCACCGTCCGGACGATTCGATTGCAATACAAAAGCTCGTTCGTGACTATTATCACGAAAAAGGTTACTCCCGTTTTCTGATAGATTTGCGAAAAGCTCATATTGTAAGAAATACCACAGATACATTTTCCATAGGTAATGTACCGATCGATAAGGATCGAAAACTAAAAAAGATTCCACACAAAGTAGCCCTGGTTTATGCCAATACAAGCGTTGATGAAATATTCTTGGAAAACGTCGCTGTCAACAAGGGTTACAATTTAAAAATCTTTACGAAAATCGATAAAGCAATCGAGTGGTTTAAAAAAAATGACAAAAAATAATTTTTTTTCTTTAACATAGAAGAAGAAAAAATTTCTTAAAGCAGGATGATAGAAGTTAAATAATATTTAGTTTCTAATTGTACAACCATGAGCTTGAACTCTCCCAAATCTCAAAAAATCTTATGTTGACAAACAAAAAAGAACTTCTATAATATCTATATAAATATTTGTATCAAGGGGGAATGATAAATATAATTAACGATAAATTTAAAGTGCCAAACTGGTTGCTGCTTTTGTTAAATTTATTTATATTATTTATCCTATCATTTCATTTTGGATATATGACAGATAGATTTCTTAAAGTAATGGCGAAAACTCAACTAGAATTACCGATTTTTGTAAAACTGATATGGTCTTATCCCGGAGGTAAATATCTCTTTTTTATTCTTGTTGGAATAGCTGTAATTGCAAAAGAATTTTTAAGAAATAAAAAAAAGGTATTACTAGTAAATAAAATAATATTTGTCAATCTAATTTATATCAGCGTAATCCAATTATTAACCAGTTTAGTAATTCTACACTATTTACCTTTATTTGAAAAATCAATTCAATGAACTAATAAGAAAGGAACTTGCGATTATAAAAAAGGGGAACTATGGAATTAATTGATAAAAAACGGATTTCTTTTGTTTTTACTTTTACAATACTAAATTTATTAATCAGCTGTCAAAAAACTCTTCCGAAGTTTATTAACGATGGTTATGGCGAGTACGTATTTGTTCCCGCCGGAGAATTTTTAATGGGAGATAATTTTGATGATTCGTATACAGACGAAAATGGATTTTCACAGGAAAAACCTGTTCACAGAGTAAATCTTGATGCTTTTTATATAGGTAAACACGAGGTAACAAACGAAGAATTTAAAAAGTTCATAGATGATGGCGGTTATATCAAACCCACATACTGGACAGAGGATGAAAAAGAAAGGGTAACCAATAAAGCGGAAAAAGACCCCAGAAAAAATCCCTACCAAAATGTCATCGAAAACAGTTATGGAGGACAACCGGAATTCTGGAATGATTCCGCAGCCAGAGGTGGAGGAATACCAGGAAATGAGAATTTTCCAGTAGTAGGGGTTAATTTGTACGAAGCGGAAGCGTACTGTAAGTGGCTTTCGGAAAAAACAGGAGAGATTTACAGACTTCCGACAGAGGCGGAATGGGAAAAAGCAGCCCGAGGTACCGATCAGAGAAGATACCCCTGGGGTAACAATATAGATAATAGCTATGCTAACTACTATAAAAGCGGTGATCCCTATGAAAACGATTTATCCGTTACGGGAGGCTTAACTCCTGTAGGGTTTTATAACGGAGATACTCACGACGGCTTTTTAACTCATAATAACGCTTCTCCTTACGGGGCTTACGATATGGCAGGAAATGTTTGGGAATGGGTAAGTGACCCATGGGATCCCCACTATTATTCAAAATCCCCAATCGATAATCCAAAAGGTCCGGCGCCGGACAACAGCATAGATTATCCTCGCGGACCAAAATACGGTGATTACATAGCAAGCATTAGAGGTGGTTTCTGGCGAGATAATCAAGGTAAAATGAATATGAGTTCTATACGCAGCTCTTATCGGTCAATGATTTTTAGCGGTCCTCGCAGACGGGGAAAAGGAACAGGGTTTCGCTGTGTACGAGAAGTAAAAAAAGAAAATGGAAACAAATACAAGAATTAATCGTTTGCTTGAAGATTTCGAATTTATTAACCCTGAATTGACTGAGATTATTCGTTCCTTAAGAGAAATCGTGCTGGAAATTGCACCGAAATCAAAAGAAAAGGTTATGTATGGCGGTATTGTGTTCATATCAAACCGAATGTTTTGCGGAATATTTCTTAGAAAAAAATATGTTACTATTGAATTTGATAGGGGCAATGAAATGAATAATGCCCAAAAGCATTTAGAAGGCACTGGAAAATATCGTAGACATCTTAAAATATACAAAAAAGAGGATATTGAAATAAAAAAAGCAAAGGATTATATCATAGAATCATTTGACTTTAAAAATTAATGCTATATATAAATTAAACAAACAAAAAAGGAGGAAAATATCGAAAGAGATACCTGCAGTGTTTGCGGTAGAACAAAAGCATCTATAGGAAAAGAAGTACGCGCCATGCAAAATCAAGGAGTAATGGTACTCAATCATGATTTAATTGCTTTTTGTCCGAAATGTAAAGTTTCTTTCTGTTCTCGTCATTATGATCTAGATGAAATAGAAGGAACACACAGGTGTAGAAATTGCGGCAGTGAACTTGAAGTCGAACGAACAGGTTATTTGCCCTAAACAAGAAAAGACTATCTTACAAATAACCTACTAAAAAATAATCGTATTTAAAATATAAAAAAGGGGGAATAAATGACAAAAAAAGCTATTAATTTATTTATGGTGTTGTTAATATTAAGTATCTTAAGCTCTTGTACTAACAGTAAAACCAAAAACGAAAACAAGTCAGAACAAATATTCGAATTAGTATCGATTGATAGAGTGAATAATGTAGTATCAAATTCTGCCGATGGAACTGCTTTTTACTGGAGAGAAACAGATAAAGAAAATGGAGTTCTAATACTTTTAAAATATAAAGGTGATAATAGCATTACTGTATATTCCAGTGATTTTTCGCTGGGATTTGAACACGAATTCGATATACCAAGAAGAAGTTGTATAGGTATATCTTTTGGTGATATTTCGACAGAGAACCCAAGCCAAAGATTTACATGGATGTTAGGAGGGGCAATCTCAAGGACATGGGCATCAAAAGAAAAACCTTACTTTGCAATAATATTCGAAGCTCCTAAAAGTGTGAATGAATATTCATTATATTATACTGAACCTTTAATCGAAGGAATAAAAATCGAATAAAAAATCATGGAAAACTTTTTATTGTAAAACGAACTTATTAAACATTAATATGGAGGTATCTTAATGGAAAAAACGCTTCTTTCTCAATTACTGTCAGATAAACCGATGGATACAAAAAACAAAGCAACAGAAGCCTTTGCTAATGTCGATTGTAACTTTGAATTTGCTGTCTCGGTTAACATGTCGGAAATGCAGGGGCATATGGATAACGCGAATATGAAAGGGTTTATTGTATGGTGCAATCAGGATGCTAATTCTGCTATTATATATGGAGCGGGTTCTGTGTATCAGGAAAGTTTTACAGAATGTATGAACTGGATAAATAGTATTCGTGTGGGAACCGATGTTGCTCTGACTCATTTCATGACAAACGAAGGGGAGAAATTTTTAGAAATAAAATGAGGTTTTTTAGCAATTAACTTTCTTAAATTTGATAATATAAAAGCTTCTATTATCTTCAGATAAACTTAAATGTGAAAATTTTTCAGGAGGTAAATTTATGCAATATAGAGAATTAGGACGTACAGGTTTTAAGATTTCAGAAATCGGTTTCGGTTCATGGGCAATCGGTGGTACCTGGGGGCCTGTTAAAGACGATGAATCTATGGCAGCTTTACACAAAGCCTTAGAACTTGGTGTAAATTTTTTTGATACAGCCGATGTTTACGGAGATGGACGCAGTGAAAGACTTCTGGGACAGTTACGTAAAGATTACGAAGATAAAATATATATAACTACTAAATCAGGCAGGAGACTCGACCCACATACTGCAGAAGGATACAATCGCAAAAATCTGTCAGCATTCATAGAACGAAGTCTAAAGAACTTAGGAGTAGATACCATAGATTTACTTCAACTACACTGCCCTCCTACCGAAGTTTATTATATGCCAGAAGTTTTTGGTATTATGGACGATTTTGTTAAAGAAGGTAAAATCCGTTATTATGGTGTGAGTGTTGAGAAGGTTGAAGAGGCATTAAAAGCTATTGAATATCCCAATGTACAATCCGTACAGATAATATTCAATATGTTCCGCCACAGACCTTCAGAACTTTTTTTTGAACAGGCGAAAAAACGTAAAGTGGGTATACTCG
>CAZVXD010000034.1:0-17019 GCA_964631335.1 uncultured bacterium | reverse complement strand
AAGAAATTTTATCCAGTTTCAGCGTACGGCGGTTAAGATGGTCTATGACCCTTCCTGGTGTACCTACTACAATATCTACACCCTTTTTTAAGCTTCTTAACTGCCTGGAGATTGCCTGTCCGCCATAGATGGGAACAGTTCGCAGTTTCTTACTTCCCTTTAGAGAGTTAATTTCTTCCGCGACCTGAATCGCGAGTTCTCTTGTCGGCGTAAGTACAATTGCCTGGACACTTTTCGATCTTTCACTAAGGAGTTCAATTAGGGGAAGACCGAAAGCGGCAGTTTTCCCAGTTCCGGTTCGCGCCTGACCTATAATATCTTTTTTGCCTGAAAGTAGGACCGGTATAGTTTGTTCCTGTATAGGGGTAGGTTCCTCAAACCCCTTTGTTTTTAAAACACTCAAGGTTTCTTCTGATAAGCCTAAATCTTCAAATGATTTCATGATTTATTCCCTCTTTGATCTAACATAGTTTACGTGCACTAAAAAAAGATAACAAATATACTATATTAAAATCCTGTTTTTTGCTACTAAATTTAACTAAATCCTATATAGACCTCTATAATAATAACTTTCTCCTAAATAACAAGCCTTTTTTATTTATTTGTGTAAAAACCATGCGCTTTGGATTTAACAGTTTTGATTTTATCCCTTCTTCCCCTATTCAAACATTTAACAATCCAACCATTCAACAATTTTATAATTCAACTTAGATTCATAGAATCTAAACACATTCTTCTCTTTACAAAAGTAAATCAGGCGATACTCGGCTTGACATTTACCTATATATTCATTAAAATTAATAAAGATATTTAAAAAGGATTATTTGGAAATTACAGAGGGGATTATTTTGTAATTCCGAAAATCAAAACTAAGTAGTAAGGAGGAATAATCCTATGGTCTATAAACTCAAAGAAAAAAACTCACCGATAATTATTTTCTGTTGCTTAATATGTTTATTTTTCTCAACTAAAGCACTATCGCAGGAGACAAATCCCTTGCCCCTTGTGGCAAATTGGGAAGACGGTCATAATAACCGTCTCACTGGTTTTAATACAGAATGGCAGATGGATATGACTGAAAAGGGCCATAATATGCTGCTTAGTTTCACTTACATTTACTCTTATGGAAATTGGTTTATCGATCGCTATCTGGATGAATATTTTAAAAATCCAATTAAAAAAGCATCCAGATATGGTCTTCCTATAGTAATGAAAACCACACAACCCGAAGGGGCACTCTCGGGAGAACCATGGATAAACCTACCTCCAGAGGAAAATCCCAATGTTGTTGAAAGTGACGGAACAGTACAAACAAGAGTTTCTCCCTGTGGGCCAGTCGAATACTGGGAAGAAGTAGGTAAGATTTGGGTCAATCCTGATCTCCTAAGACAAACATATCCCGATTTAGTAGAAACCCCTCCAGACTGGTGGAGCGACCCTCTGCTATCCCGATTCCAGGACTGGTATCCGGACCCTCCTTTCGTAATCTGGCTTTCGAATAATGAAGCAAACAGTGTAGATTACCGTGAAGTACATGAGGATTACAGGTTCGAGGACGCATACAGCAGCGACGACGATTACGATACCTGGCAATTCAGAAATGAGATCGTCGGCGGAGATACAGAACTTACAAATCCGGGTGGTGAATATGAGACCGGACACGGTTACATTCCAAGATACAACGCCATGTTCGACGGAATGAAAAGCGAACTGGACGAATGGGCGGATAAAGTAAAATTTGTTTGCTACAAAGGCGCTGCTCTCTGTTTCGGCAGATGGGATGGATGGATGGCATATAGCCCCGACCCTACTCCCGAAAGATTCTCGACAACACCCTATATCTGGGACGGCGCTTCCCCTTCTTATTATGTCAATAACTGGCAGGGGAATCGAGATTTCTTAGGATGTTCCCCACAAATGGAAGCAATGAATCTCATTTTCCAAAGAGATCATTATAGGGAAATCAACCCTGACTTCTGGTGGGAAATATCTACATGGTTTGACCCTGAATTCATAGAAGCATGGGAAAATCAAGGACAGGAGATGCCTCCTGAAAGATATGGTTCTTATATAAAATGGGTAATGTGGTTAATCAGGCCAAGGGCTGTTCGGGTTTTTCCATATTCCAGCGGTCCCAGGGAGGAAAACTGGGAATGGTACAAAGTTGCTATAGACGCAGTCGACGAAGTACATTTAAATCCCACCTTAGAACATTTCTGGAAATACAGTGAACCTGTTCTTTTAACGGATATTCCTCACCCATGGAAATACAACGATGAGTTCTGGCCAGAATTATTCCCCGATAATAATAAAAGAATGAGATGGTATCAATTACCTAATGATGTAACTTACACACCTGTCGCCGACGACAAATACAGCACAATGCGTCCGCACATTTTCAACGTCTGGATCATGGCTAATGTTATGGGTACGTCTCCCAATAGAGAATGGTTAATATTCGCATATACCCCACTGGTAGCAGAAATTGAGGTTACCGCGGAATTACCCGGGTACCCGGAAGATGAGATTACTATCACTGCAAAACGCGGAGGAACTTACTACCTGGTAAGAGAATCCGGTTCCAACGAATACATAACTACAGAACCCGGTGTAAGGGCAGCAGAACTCGATGATATCGAGCTCGATGTGGGAGAAGTACATAGATTTAACGGTATTTATTCTACCGCTTATAAGTGTAACATTATTACTTACTCCTGGAATTTTGATGATGGGGATGAATCAGATAGTATTGCCGTAAACCATTCTTTCTCAGAAGATGGCATATATGATGTCGTTCTTACGGTAACCTCGGATAGCGGAACAGCCGATTCGGATACTGTCAGAGTTACCGTTGGAAGCGGTGGAATAACTCCCGATAATTTTTCTTTTTCTGTTAATCCTCTGGTGAAAGACGCGGCTTTATTTAGAATCAATCTCCCGGAAAAAAGCAATGTCTCCTTACGTATATACGATGTATCAGGTCGTCTTGTATCCAATCCTCTGGACGGTGAATATTCTGAGGGTATATATAAAGAAAAATTTTCTCCCGGCATAAACGGAATATATTTCTATAAATTCGAATCCTCTTATAATAAATTAAAAGGTAAAATTATAATATTTTGAATATCAATAGTGCTGGTACGTATAAATCATGTTGACTAACTGGGAAAATGAACAAAAGCCTATAAATACGGAAATCGTTATCAGGAACGAAACCGAAAACGATATCGACGCCATAGCCGAGGTAACGATAGAGGCTTTTAAGACCTTGAAGATAAGTAACCAGACGGAACAATTCATAATCGAAGCTCTGCGTAAAGCCGATGCTCTCACCTTATCCCTGGTCGCGGATTTGCACGGTCGAGTAATAGGACACATCGCGTTCTCTCCCGTGACCATTTCGGACGGAACACCGGACTGGTATGGACTTGGACCTGTCTCGGTGCTGCCGGAGTATCAGCGTAAAGGTATCGGCAAAGCCCTTATAAAAGAAGGACTGGCACAGTTAAAAGAGATAAATGCCCGGGGATGCTGCCTTGTAGGACATCCGGATTATTACAGAAAATTCGGATTCGATAACGTACAGGGTCTTCAGATTGAGGGCGTACCGCAAGAGGTTTTCTTCGCTCTGTCCTTCGACGGAAACATCCCTCAGGGAACGGTTACTTTCCACGAAGGTTTTAATGCCAACGGACATTAACGTATTAACGGAATCAGAGATTTCAAAAAGATATCTTCAGGTTTTAAATCCTGGGTTATAGTTATTAGTTCCCACCTCCCACACCAAATCAAAAAGACAAAAACAGATTCAGACAACTCAAAAGACTTCTTTAATACCAATTACAATTATCCCTATACTCTGTTTGGATGATGCGCCCTCGCCTTTAAGATTCTTCCGGACGGTCTTTAAAAAGAGTTTTCCCTTTTACCAGCCATGATACACCGAAAGCCAACAGCATAATAGTTTCAAAGACTAATAATGTCTTATCGTTTTCTACTTCGACTCCTGCCAATGAACGAATAAGCAATATCGCCAACGACAACAATATAATAATACCACAGCCTATATAAATGTAATTACGAATCTTTTTATCTTTTGTTTTGGGGATATCTTCACTTTTGGTTAAAGTAAAAAGGAATATGGAGTTAATAGCGAGAAGAAAGAAAAATGTGAATGCGCATATCAGATGAATATTATTAGATATAACCGGGTTAATTTGGAATATCCCAACAGCCTCAGTCGAAGCGACACTTTTAAGACAGGGGAAAATCGCGACACCCAGGCCCGTGAGTCCGATAATCGCGGTAATCATATTATCGATTCTCTCATATCCTTTATAAGTCATAAGAAATAAAGATACCCCAACCAATAGACCGACAAAAAAATCCCTCATATTTGTATGATAGTAAGAACTTATAGATGAACGAATGGGTAGATCTGAAAATACCAGACCACCAAACACACAAATAAACGGCAACAACATGCCGAGAATTCCAATTAATCTACGAAGAGAAAGATATGAAATTATAAGACTTCTGTTCCTTTCTCTAAGATAAACTCCAATGCTTAAGGCCTTTCTGTCCGAACTCATTTCCTCATCTCCCTTTTTTTGAGTATAAGTAATTAATTCCAAAAAATCAAGAGTTTTTCAAAAATACGTCTCAACGTTTTGCTTGAGAAGCCGGAAAAAAGTATTTGACAAACGATGTAAAATTGCTTACAATATTATTAAGGTGCATATGTCAAAAATTTTGATTTCTGGCGCTGAAAACGAAGTACTGTTTCTGACGACAATCAGTTATAACTTTAGTTGCATAAGACAGAGTATAAAGCACTTATACATGTCACCCATACTATATTATTTTTTAAACAAAACCGGCAGAGGTGTAGATTGGGATATCAAATAACTGACGAGAAAAACAGCCGATAAAAAAAAGGAGGAATATATGCTTACAAGGAAAGTGTCTAATAGAATAACCATCACTGTCATAACTACATTCTTGACTATACTTATGTTCTCGATAAATTGCTCGCAAAATGGCGGAAACGCTACTCTTATTGGGATTATCCTGGATGAAATCGGAAATCCTATATACGGAGCGGAAGTGGATGTTGACGGGGATACAGCAGAAACCTCAATCGACGGCTCTTTCGACCTGGGAGGTTTGGGCACAGGATCGAAAACAATTACTATTTCAGCTTACGGCTATATCAATCATTCGGATCAAATTTCCATATCCGATGGGGAAAACGATATAGACACAATTATTATGGAATCACGTAACGACACGCGTTTATCAGAATTAGGGAATGTCAATACCTTTAATGAGGTGAGAACCGCAATGGAATACAGCGGATTTATAGTCGCCAACGATACATCTGTTTCAAAAGCCGCCGCCTACGCTCAGATAAACGGAATACTGGAGCTTATCGAATTACATAAGTATGTTACCATAGGAGAGATAGCGGAAGACCTGGCAGCTCAAGGGGTATTGCTGGACGGTAGTTCGATAACTGCTTCCGGTCTGGTTGAAATACTTCAGGCTCTGATAAACGCCGGGTATGAAAGAGAAGGAGACCCTCGTCTTTTACTTGTTCTTCATTTAATTGTCGATACGGACGGCAATCTACCTTCCACCCCTCCTACCGTAGATTCTTACACTATACTCGAGCCAGCTAAAGCCGCCGCCCTTTATGCGGCTATCATATTCCTGGCTGAAAACCCTATCGTATCGATTTCAGTTTTAGAAACATATTCAACACTACAGGAAAATATTGTAGCCAGCCTTGAAATCAATCCTCTTCCCGCGAATCCTGACGATTATAGTTCATTCCTCACCTATTTCGGAACAGCATACAATCGTATAGGAGGATATTCCGCCGGATCACTAATCGGTCTCGCTATGGGTTGCGAAATAGCCGGTGGGTTAACTCTGGACACGGAAGGAATCGATGTAATATCCGCGCCATTTGTAATCGGAGATAACACTATTACCGGAGACTTTCTGGCCTGTAAACTGGCTCTATGGTTGTATAAGAATATGTGGAATAAAGTAGGAGAACTTATAGATGAGGAAGAAGGAGAAGATATCGTACTCAATGAGGACGGGGAAATCGGCTTCGCTTCGGATATAAGAGTTATGTTAACCTGGGAAGGTGGACCATATACCGATGTCGACCTACACGTCACAGATCCTAATGATGAAGAGTGTTATTATTTATATATGACAACTTCCATAGGTGGAGAACTGGACGTGGATGACGTCGATGGGTATGGACCTGAAAATTTCAAATTATCAAGCGGTGAAGCAATATCAGGAAGTTACCTTATCGAAGTAAACTACTACAGCGACGAAGGGGCTACCGGAGAACCAATACAGGCCACAGTCAAAGTTTATATAAACGAAGGAACCTCTGAAGAAATAACACAGGAATTCGGACCTCACGAAATAACCGCGGCCGATTTAAACGGAACCGACCCCAATGCATGGTGGACTGTAACTACTGTAGAATGGCCCTCCGGACAATTTACTGCAGCGGAATTAGCAGAAAAGAGTAAGATTAGAACTGCTCTTCCACCTAAATAAGGAATAAATTTAAAGTAATAAAAAAACTCCGCTTAAAGAAAGAAAACAGTCAGCTCGCTGTTAGCAAACTGGTATTTATTGATATTAAATTTGAATTTAGAAGCTTAAAATCTTTTCATCGGGTCTTAAAATTTTAAACCTCTATGCTTGACACTTCAACGTACCATAATAAATTAGACGAAAGGTAATAAGAGGAAAAATTTTAGGGATAAGTGAAATAAGTTATAAAAGGCAGGGAGACTAAAGTGAAAAAATATAAGCATGCTTTTTTGATTTTTCTTATAGTAATGATTATATCGATTTTCATCCAGAATAACGCACACGCTTCTACTGCGACTGTAGATACCAGCGAAATTCATCAGACAATAGAAGGATTCGGAGCTTCTCTCGCATGGTGGTTTAATAGTCTTTCCACTCATTACTACAGAGGGGAAATATATAATTACCTGTTTAAAGGACTGGGCCTGGATATACTCCGCCTGCGAAATATTTACGGAAAGGAAGATTACGCGATGAGCGTATTCGAAGAAATCGCGGATAGTTTTTATTCCCTGTCTGACAACGAACCTAAAATAATGATATCTTCCTGGTCGCCGCCCGTTGATTTGAAGAGTAATAATAATATTGTCGGGGGCACCCTGGATACGACTGCGAGTGGAGAATACGTTTATGGCAACTTTGCCCAATACTGGATAGATGCCTTAGACGCCTTCGAAGAAGCAGGTATCGTGCCTGATTATATCAGTATCCAGAATGAACCCGGTTGGGGTGAATCTCATGAAACATGCAGATTTGAGCCTACAGAAACCTCTACATACGCCGGCTATGACCAGGCTCTGGATTCCGTGTACCGGAGATTCCAAGAATTGAGTTCTCCTCCAAAAATTCTGGCTCCGGAAGTTTTGGGCATAGGTTATAATCATTTCCAAAACTACGCGGATCAATTTAATCATGACCACGCGGACGGATACGCCTACCACCTCTATCATGGAGGGGATGGCAATGTCAATCCCGACGCCTTCAATGAAAACCTGTCGGCAATAGCAAACAGCTATTCGGATAAGCCCATATTCCAGTCGGAATACGATATAGGAGGCTGGTTCAACACCGTCTGGCTTATGCATAATTGTCTTGTACATGGTAACGTTTCCGGTTACTTTTACTGGACCATCGTATCAACAAATCTCGGCAGCCAGGCATTTGTTGTACTGGACGGATATCAATACATATTATCTCAAGCATATTGGGGTTTCAGACAATATTCCAAAGCTATTCATCACGGCTGGAAACGAGTAGGAGCTGAAGTCGATGCAGACAGTCTTCTTATATCGGCTTTTATCGGTCCCGAAAACGATGAATTATCTGTTGTGGTAATCAATATAAGTCATGAGAGTGATTCTCTCGATCTAAGCGTACCGAACTTCGATATTTCAGGGGCAAATATAATACGTTCATCCGATACCGAACAATGTGCTCTGGTTAATTATTATAACGGAACAAAGTTAAATCTCCCGGCAAGGTCGATCACCACAATTTCGACTCTGGAGATTTCTCCGGGCAGCGCGGGAATAAAGTATAAAAAAGACATCGACTCCAATACAGTCGATTGCTTCCTGGCTCAAAACCATCCTAATCCATTTAACAGGTCAACAACCATCGAATATTCTATATCAAAGGAGAGTTTCGTTTTCCTGGCGATTTATGATAATTTGGGTCGCAAGATAAAAACTTTGGTCGAAGAGATAAAACCGTCAGGAAAGCACACAATTAATATTGAACTAAACGAGTTGTCTTCAGGGATTTATTTTTATCGACTGGAAACATCCGGAAAAACCATTCAAAAGAAGATGCTCTTGATTAAATGAAATGTGTAAACAGCGGCAGGGGTCATATTTAGAAAAATTTGATAAAGTTTTATTCCGCTCATGCCCCTTAATGATTTACATTTGTTCGGGAGATTGACGGCTTAAGGTAAAACGAAAAATCCAAGGTCATCAAAGTCTAAAGAATTTATACTCTCTTTTTTTATTTTTAGTTTATTCAATTGAGATTCAAATTCTTTAGCTTTCTCTAAATTATTTGTCACCTTATACATATACCACAAATTCTTCACTCCGGTAACATAAGACGGAACAAGATCGACAATTTCTTTTTGCATTTCCAAACCAATTGTGATATCACCTGACAAAAACCTGATAACCGCCATATTGTTCATAGCTACTATATTAACCGGGTTTTGGCGAAACGCGAGCAAAAACTCATTGTATGCCATGTCGTACTTCTGGTTTCTGCAAAGGTCGAGACCATACTTCACATGAATCTCATCGATTTTTCTGTATCTGTTAAAATATTGATTTGAAATCTTATATGTGTTTTTATCCACCTCTTCTTTTAAAGTGTATTGAGAGAAATGATTATAATTTGTGTTGTAAATCGGCTCGAATCCTTTCTTATTAAAATACCCGTACTTATCAAACGGATAATTGGAAAATATATTAGATAATAATTTAGCAACTGCCATCTTTTCTATAAATGAAGATTGGATTTCGATGTTTTGATAATCTTTGGTTATTTTTAATTTTAATATGTCTTCAAAAATAGTCGCCGCTATTTTGCCCGCGATTGCCGTATGGCAATTCAGTGACGGATGAACATGATCCACTATCAATTCATTACCCGCGATGCCATTCTTATCCATTTCGTTTATAAATTCCTGTATATCGATATAGCTACAATTATACTTAACCGATAAAGGTTCTATTATCTTATTAATATCAGAAGATGCACGCACACGAAGCATATCCAGATCACACGCTTTATAATAGAAATATTTTGCCAATTTATTCCTCCGCATTTCCAGAAGAACATCAGCCGCGACATGGGCCAATGAGGCATTATGTTTAATTCTCTCGTTTAATTGTTGTATAATTTTCAGGGAATCGCTTTCGCTTTTTATAATTTCGGTAATCTTTTCAATTTCAGCGCGGGTTATCTTCCCTTTAGATTCTAATGGCTTAAATTCTTTAACGTTTTTAACCACTCCACACGTTATAACCTTAACATGGTTATCGGTGAGCAAATTAAGAATTGATTCATAATTTTCCCGGAAATCATCTATTGTGTTCTTATAAACTCCGCTATTATACTCGATACCCTTCCTTATAGTCATACGTTCTAATAATGTACGAGGATCATCCTTTGAAATTTTGGTAGCGATTAATTTAAAAGCCTGGTATAGCCTTAAATGTGATAATTTTTTATTTAATTGAAAAAAAGGATTATGATAACGTCCGGCACCACCAATACCGATAAACTCATTATGCCCATAGTAAATAATTGACATATCCGGAGGGTATCGAATAAGCTCCTTTACTATATCCAATCCGATGTGAGAATTAGTCGCATCCATCGAAAAATTAATTACTTCAAACTTATATTGTGTTTCCGCATTGTTAAGCATCTGCTCTAATTGATACGGAAAAGATTCGGTCCGGCTATAGGGGAACCCTTTGCTTGTCGACTCTCCAATTACATAAATTCGAAAAACTTTACCCGGCTTCTGTTTGACAAAAAACTGTGAAACTATAGCAGGGGCGTATGCCGCATAATTCGGGAAATACTTAGAGCTAAAGAAAGGATTAACCATGAGATATTCTCGATCTTTTATTTTTCTTTTCAATAAAAGGGATTTTTCATCACCAAAATCGATTAAACGCAGTGTAATTTCTACTAAGGCCAAAAATAGAACAGCTACCAGTATAATAGCGAAAAAATCTTTTATTTTTGACCTCTTGCTAAATTCTGCCGTCTTCATATTTAATAAGCTGTGGTACTATATATTTTATATATATCCTCTCCAATCTCATAATAATTATAAGAAGAATCCAATCTCTGTCAACATGAAAAGCTTATACACCACATCATCTCTTTTCCACAGATGAAACAAATTTAATTATTGTATGGCTCGAGATGAACAACCACATCAAATATGTTGGGACCTGTATCCAGAAGTTCCTTTTTTACTTCCTCTGAAATATCATGTCCTTCTCTTACCGTAACATTACCATCTACCAGAACATGAAGATCGACATGCAAACCCGGACCCAATTTTCTGGTTCTCACTGCGTGTATCGACTTAACCCCGGCAACTTTCATTGTCACATCTTTTATTCTTTTTATATCTTTTTTAGGGGCGCTAACATCCACAAGCTCACCGAAACTCTCTTTTAGAA
The DNA here is from genome assembly GCA_964631335.1 of uncultured bacterium. Classification (GTDB taxonomy): domain Bacteria; phylum Hydrothermota; class UBA3072; order UBA3072; family UBA3072; genus JAFGHJ01. Next base: position 6,199 of record CAZVXD010000034.1, on the reverse strand, counting down.
TATCCCAGGACACTTTTATAATAAATATCGAAACAATGCAGGCACCTATATGGTCCACAATCATAAACCTTGGATCAATCGCTGCCAGAAAAACTGCAATTAAAACTGGTATAGAGCTGAAAACATCGGAACGGTGATGCCAGGCATTGGCTACGAGCGCTTTCGATTTTATTTCTCGACCAACGGTTCTGGTCCAACGATAAAGAATCTCTTTTAATATCACAGATATCAGGGGGCCGGAAATCGCTATCAGCGAAGGCCCTGTCTTATGAACTTCCTCTATGGTGGTAATCGCTTTATAGGCAATTTCAATACCGGTAACAAATAGGACAACACCTATAATAGATGTAACTAATGTTTCGATCCTCCAATGCCCGTAAGGATGTTCCGGATCCGCCGGAGAAGACCAGAATTTCACACCAAACAAAACCGCAAAGTCTGTGCCGACATCCGATAAACTATGAACGGCATCCGCGACCACCGCCTGACTTTTTCCAATTATTCCGACCGCAAATTTAAACGCCGAAAGAAGAATATTTGCACCAAGGCCTATCCAGGTTATCTTTTTTAATCTTCTAACATTATTCTTTGAAGGTTTATTTGCCATATATATAGATGAATTTTAAAAAAGAAATAAATAAAGTCAAGTAATCAGGCTTTTTTTAATTTTTACAAATTTATTTCTGACTGCAAACTACTTCAACTACGACCTTTTCCTATATTCTTTAAAAATCTAAACCCTTTTAGAAAAAGTTGACATTTCAATCTTTGTTCTTACTATACAATGATTAAATAAAAACACTTGAAGGAGGTTCTATGATTCTGTTTATTTCTTTTCTGCTTGTTGCGCAAAGCATACCAGCCGCAAACAATTCTCGCTGGGGTTTGCCGGATATATTAATCGAGAATTCCCTGGGACCCTACGTTGAATTCGCAGCGGATTATAATTACACAACAGGTGATATATATGTTGCCTGTGTCCCCGATTCGGGAATTTATTTTCATCCCGATTCTCTGGGCATACTTCTCTTCCGTTCCACCGATCACGGAGAAAACTGGGATATGATAGGGAGAGATGTTTACGAAGCCGAAGGTTGGAAAGCAAAAGAAATAGACATCGTTGCCACAAGGAGCGATACGGTTTATATTCTTTTCAGCTGGTATTTTACCGATTATGAATATGACGGACTGCAGGTGGGTAAAATTTATGAGTCCGGCGGAAATTGGAACGTCGAGTGGATCAGCCCTATAATAGACGCGACGGAAATCCGTTCTCCGAAACTGGTTAGAGATGACTTTAATGATTTTTACCTGTATCTGGCATATTTAGATATTACCGCCGGCAATGATTCTCTCATCATTTTGCGCTCCGAAGACAGAGGTTATAACTGGAGCAACTTTTTGCGAGCTACCTCCGCTGCTGAATGGCAGGATCATAATATCACTATATCCGATTCTTCAATATATCATTTATCAACATTTCAACATTTCGAAAATCAGACTCTGCAATTTTCATACTGGAGAGACAGAGGAACCCCCGTCGATGTAATTAATCTTCAGGAAATCAACACGAATAATGCCGGACAAATCCAACACCCCAGAATAGGAGCCACCACTACACTACCCGATTCAACGCAGTTAGTTTACGCTTTCTACTCCCAGGAAGATTCAATTACCGGAAATCACGATTTACTTTATCTTTTTTCCCTAAATGGAGGCAAACTCTGGGACGATTTTCCCGACGTACTTGCAGACGAAAGCTCTTCACCGGTAATATGTGACCTGCGAGGATACCAGGTCGCGCCTAACCAGTGGATGGATATAGCCTATTGCATAACAACTCCCGACCCATCTTTCGAGAACTTCTGGTGCTGGGCTTCAGAAAGCGAACCCACAAACTGGCAGGGCACCTCTTCCGTAGGTACAGGAACAAATAAATCGATACCGGAAATTGTTTATTCTCCCGGAGCTTCCGGTGCCGGAGCTGCAGTCATATTTAACGATTCTATGGGAAATTTATGGTTCGACGCGCCCTGGAGAGAAAGCGGAATTATCGAAGATCCGAACGGCAACATAAAGGAAATCGTAAGCCGGGTTGTGCTCGCAGGCAGTGTAGTTGAGGTTGGCTCTCCGGAAGCTATAGTTTACGATGTAACGGGAAGAGAGATAATAAAATTGAATACAGATTCCTGGAATTTAAAAGATGGGAACGGGCAAAAAGTGGAAACCGGAATATATTTCATAGTCGAGGAGAACGGCAATAGATTAAAACTTTCGGTGATAAAATAACCGGTTTAAATCAGATAAAAAAAGGAGGGCAAAATTTGCCCTCCTTTTTTTGCTTATTTTTCAGGGAAGAAAATATTTTTAATTAAGGGTAGCTGAAAATCTGACAGCCAGACTGTATCCACTCCAATTTACATCGATTTCTTCGGACTCCTGCACAGAGTGGTAGCCGACCGTACCGGCAACTCCCAGACCCCAACTGCCTCCAACCCACCATTCTTTACCCACAGTAAAATCAAAAAAAGGACCCATTTCTGTTTCTCCTGTTTGCCCGTTCGATTCGAGAGTCAATCTACCTATACCAACAGACGGAGAAATATAGATATTAATAGGCATTATATAATAAGTGATACCAGCCCCAAATCCTGAAAGCATGAGGCTGCCATTTATCTCTCCCGGAATTGTCCCGATCTCCAGAGAAGGATCGATTATAGTCCATCCAAACAAAGAACCATGTAATGCAAGGTTTCTTAAGACCACTCCTCCGACAGCAAAGTTAACATCTCCGCAAGGGCCATAATATTTCATAACTGTGGGATCACCTAACTCAGTCTGAGCATACCCGGAACCTGCCGATAATCTAAGAAAAAAACCACCATCATGGTCGCGATCGCCGGCGAAGACTTCTATTGTAGACACCACAAGTATTATAAATGAGATAAACAGGTACTCCTTAATAAATAAACTTTTTTTCATAATACCTCTCCTTGTTAATAACTTTAATATAAAAAAATTTCACTTTCCGCGATTATGCATGACCGATAATTTTATTATACAAAAAAAATTTAGTTTCGCAAGTTTTTTTTAAGAGAGGTACAGAAAATTCTTTTTCCTTTGTAAAACCTCAACCATCGGAGAAAAATATCATTAATACAGTGAACTAATTTACACGCGGAATAAAAACATGGGGGTCTTGTATTATCCCCCATGTTTTTCATTTACTTTTTAAATTTTAATTCTATTTCTTCTAACTCTGCTTAAATAACTTCAAACCTGAAAGAAAGAATCAAAACTCTCTAAACATTAAAAAATATCATGGTTGAGTTATCTCTATTGTCGGATCTTCTTTGTCACCAGAGTAGGTTAAGGTATATGTTTCGTGCTCCTCGAGCGCCGGATACTGTCCCTCCGCGGTTATTATACTAAAATCTCCGCTGTCACTCGGATTATTAATATTCATCCAGGAATACACTAATATCATTGCTGTGCATGAATATACTTTCTCATATTCGGTCCTTTCCCCGGGTAACAAATATTCGCCAGGTTCTGTAAAACCCTGACCGGTAAGACCTACCCCTGTGATTTTATAATTTGTAAAACTATTCACAATTCTTAAATCGGGGTTGGTTTCATCTTCTTCCGGAGGTTCGCAATTAAGCAACAAAAATATGATTGAAAAACAAACTAACAAAATAAATTTCCTCATAATCCCTCCTTTTTTTACTATAAAGCTAAACTCGACTATTGAACAATCGTCCACATCTTATTCTCAACATCGGGATCCACTCCTTTCCTATCGAAGAGATCACTCAGGGTAACAAACTCGTAACCCATGTTTCTGAGCGTGGTAATGATAGAATCCAATGCTTCCGGTGTAGGATGAGGCAGGGGCGAAACATCATGCAGAAGAATTATGGCACCGTCCACAACATCCCTGATTACATTTCTTGCTACATCTTCCGGTGTATCAGCACCACCACCCTGCCAGTCATATGCGACAACACCTCCGCCTGCAAAAGGAAAGTCTATCACCTCATACATTAAATTATCCACAGCAAGGTTAGGAGGACGGAAGAAATGAGGACTAACGCCGGCATTTTCTTCTATTGCATCTGTAGTGTTTTCAACCGACGTAACGATCTGAGCGGAATCCATCGAAGTCATGCTTTCATATCCCCATGAATGGTTGCCGATTTCACTGCCAAGAGAAACTTCACGTTCCAGAACAGGTTTTGTAGTACTATTTATCTTTTGTCCTATGACAAAAAAGGTGGCGGGAATCTGATAATACTCCAGTTTATCGAGCACCTGGTTGCTCAAATTTGTATCCGGTCCGTCATCAAAAGTGAGCGCGCACAGCTTATCGGGAGCAGGATAATTAGTTGTATCATGCTGTGTGATATCAGGCTGAGTCGTATCCGGCTGTGTGGTATCAGGCTGAGTCGTATCCGGTCCCTCCGGGCCTGTCGTATCTGACGATCCACGGGATAAAGTTGATACTGTTAAAGCTATAGAAATTAAAAATATTATTAAAAGACTTCTCATAAAAAAACCTCCTGAATAATTAATATCTAAATGAATAATATAATTTAGAAGAATACAATTTTATGTTAAGAGCGGATATTCTACCCCGTTATAATCAAAGGTTCCTGTTAGTTGACAATCGTATTTAAGTTAATAATATATAATACGGAGTATTTATATGTTAAAAGAACTTCTTAAACCGGAAATACAGGTATTAATAGAACAAAAGGACTGGCGCGTTCTCAAAGACGCTCTCTCTGTCTGGCCCGCACCCGATGTTGCCGATTTGATAGAGGAACTCGAAGATAAAAATTCTATCATTCTTTTCCTGCTTATTCATCGGGAGATGAAAGGGGATGTATTCGGCGAACTGGAACCGGAAAAACAGGAGCATCTTCTTCAACAGCTAAACAATGAACAGGTTCGTGAAGTTATTCTGGGGCTTCCGCCGGACGACAGAACAGAATTATTCGAAGAACTGCCCGGGACAATAACCCGAAAACTTCTTAATTTATTACCTGTAGAAGAGAGGAAGGAAGCGCTTCGATTACTCGGTTATCCGGAAGACAGCGTGGGAAGATTAATGACCCCGGACTGTATCACAATAAGACCTCACTGGACTATTAAAGAAGCCTTAAAACACATACGGGAAAACGGGAGCGACGCGGAAACCGTAAATATGCTCTATGTGGTCGACGAAAACGCTAATCTGCTCGACGATATAAGACTGAGACGATTAATTCTGGCAGACCCCTCACAGAAAGTAGAATCTATAATGGACAGAAAATTCGTCGCGATTTCAGCCCACGAAGACCAGGAATCGGCGGTTAAAATAATAGAAAGATACGACCTGTACGCGATTCCGGTGGTCACCTCAGAAAATGTTTTGCTCGGTATCGTTACTGTAGATGATATTTTAGATGTGCTGGAAGAAGAAGTTACCGAAGATGCTCATATGGCCGGTGCAGTTATCCCTCTGGATATGAGTTACAACGCCTCCCGACCATTTATTTTATTCAGAAAACGTATAGTCTGGCTCTCCCTGCTCGCCATTTCGGGCTTCCTGACCTCAAGAATAATCGCGATGTACGAAAACACGCTGGCAACCATTATAGGTCTGGCTTTTTTTATACCCCTGCTGATAGGCACCGGCGGAAATACAAGCAGTCAGGCAGCCACCCTCATCATCAGGGCTCTGGCTACCGGCGAACTAACAATTAAGAAATGGTTCACGGTTTTAAGAAAGGAATTGTTCGTTGGAATACTTCTGGGTTTAGCCCTGGGGTTTATTCTATATTTAGGTGGTAAATTCCTGACAGTCGGTTCTGAGATTGGGCTCGTCGTCGGCATATCCGTTTTTTTAATCGTAATATGGGCTAACCTAATAGGAAGTTTGTTGCCTATACTATTATTTCGATTGAATCTCGACCCAGCGATTATCAGCAACCCTTTGCTTTCAACCTTGCTGGATATTACCGGTCTGGTCATTTATTTTTCAATCGCTTCCTTTATTCTCTTTTAATAATAACTTATTTTATTAACAACTTTTCTTCTCCCAGGTGCTAAGGTTTCCCCTCTGTAGTACTACCGATCAACTTTTTATTTTTTTGCAAAAAATCTGAACCACAAAGCTCTCAAAGAGCACAAAGATTTAATGAAATTTCTTTTA
>CAZVXD010000033.1:0-17935 GCA_964631335.1 uncultured bacterium | reverse complement strand
AACTGGGCTACAGGAGCGCTGAATTTGGATATCTTAACGCTCAGTACAATTTGATTGTTTCAAAAGAACAAATTAAAGTTGCCACAGTTATGGATAAGGAGGAATAATGAAAAAGTGGATTATTATTGCTATTGTTGTTATTGCGCTTCTGGTTATACCGGGGCTTATAAGGTTTTCGCAGTCGCAAGAACAAACTGAAAAAGAAGATGGTGGAGTTCCTGTTGTGGTTACCACCGCTACAGTGAAAGATGCGATTAAGACCATGAGTTTCTCATCGCAAGTAGAAGGTATAGAGCAGGCGCAAATTTATCCCGATATACCGGGTAGGTTTTTAAGGTACACAGTCGATAACGGTCAGTGGGTCAGAAAAGACCAGATTGTAGCTTACCTTGAACAGGACGTTCCCGGGGTCGTAAGGGAGCCCATAGCGGTTAGGAGTACTATACCTGGTATAATTTCTCTGCGGGCGGTGAACAAAGGACAGCTTATTCGTCAGCAGGATCCCATGTTTCCCGATCCTCCCCTGGCAGAGGTGGCGAGGATAGACAGAATTAAAGTTGAATTTAATGTTCCGGAGAAGTTTTTCATTAAGCAAGGAGTACCTTTAAAAGTAGAGATACCTTCTCTTTCGAAAACATTTGAAGGCAAAGTTGAGAAAGCTTCGGTTTTTTACAATTCGACAACTCGCACTCAGAACGTTGTGGGAGTTGTTCCAAATCCCCAAAAAGAAATTCTGCCCGGTATGTTCGCGAAGGTGTGGGTTGAAGTCGCGCGTGAAAACAATGCTATTTCTCTTCCTATAGACGCGGTTATAGGTCTTGTAGATAAATATGTTTTTAAAGCTAAAAAAGGTAAAGCATTACTTTCACCGGTTAGTGTCGGTTTCACCAATGGTAATAATTTAGTTATAAGGGAAGGTGTTTCTGCCGGCGATACTGTTATTGTTGTAGGACAGAATATTGTAAAAGACAGCGCAAAGATAGATATAAAGGAGATACGATGATACAAGGAGCAGTAAATCGACCTGTCCTGACCGCTGTAGGTTTTATTGTGCTTGTCCTTCTGGGGGTCTTCGGCTGGTCCAATCTTCCCGTGTCCATGTACCCGGATATTACTCTCCCGACTTTGCTGGTTATAACCGAGTACAGAGGCGCTTCCGCCCTGGACGTGGAAGAAGAGATCTCGAAGGAATTAGAAGACGCTCTTGGTAATGTAGCAAACCTTAAAACGATTGAATCTGTTTCCAGGGAAAATATATCTATAATTTCTCTCGAATTCGAATACGGTACAGATCTTAATGAAGCTGCCAACGACTTAAGAGATGCTTTAGGATTCGCCATGCTGCCGGATGACGCAGGTGATCCTATGCTGCTAAAGATTTCCGGTTCAATGGCTCCGGTTATTGCGTTTACGGCTTCGACCGAGAATCCGGGAATAGATTTGAAAAGTGTTCTGGAGGATAGAGTTTTGGAAGAACTTTCCAGAATACCGGGAGTGGGCAACGCGGATTATTGGGGCGGAGGCTATGAAAGACAAATAAATATCGATATTTCTCAGGTCAAACTTGAGCAACTTGGTATTTCTTTGATGCAGGTTACTCAAGTTCTGGAGGCAAATAACCTGAATTTTCCTCTCGGGGAGTTAGAACAGGGAGGTATTAAGTACAATTTGCGTCTTCCTGCGAAATTCGAAGATGTTTCAGAGATTGAAAAAATAGTGGTAGGACATAATAACGGAAAATTAGTGCAGTTAAGAGATGTTGCGTCAGTTAGCTGGGGAGTGGGAGAGAAAACAGGTTATTTCAGAAGAAACGGAGATGAAGCTGCTATGTTCGGTATTTTCAAGAAAACCGACGCGAATACAGTAGAAGTAGCAAGATCTGTCAAGAAAAAGGTAGAAGAATTTGGGGGAAGATATCCTGGACTCAGCTTTGAGGTCATTTTTGATCTTTCGGAAATTGTGGAGGATTCTATAAGTAATCTTGTCAATACAATTGTTATAGCAATTATTCTTGTTCTTATTGTTTCATTTTTACTTCTGGGGAACATACGGGCGAGTGTAATTATCGCGGTGGCTATTCCGGTTTCTTTAATTATATCTTTTATATATTTGTATTTAGCGGATAGCAGTCTAAATATTATATCTCTCTCTGCCATTGCTATCGCTGTTGGTATGGTTGTCGATAACGCGGTTGTGGTTCTTGAGAATATCTTTCGCCACAGGGAATCAGGAGAAAGCAGGAAGGAAGCTGCTATATTCGGCGCTCAGGAAGTGTCTCAGGCAATACTCGCATCTACTGTTACAACAATTGTTATATTTCTGCCTTTGATGCTTACACGTGGTCTTGTGGCAATTATGTTTAAGGAGCTTGCTATAACGATGCCACTGATGCTTACAATATCTTTTATAACCGCAATTACGCTTGCCCCCATGCTTTCATCGAAGTTTCTGAAAATGAAAAGAGAAGAAGATTTTTCGGATAGATTTTTCGGTAAGCTTGAAAACGGTTACTCGGGAATGTTAAATTGGGCTCTTGGAAGAAGAGGAAGAACTTTAGGTATATTTATTTTCGTTTTCATTATCGGAATGTTTCTTTTTAGTTTCGTTTCTATGGATTTCTTCCCCAATCCTGGAAGTAATCAGCTTCAGGCGGAGGTTGAGCTGCCTATAGGGACGAGATTAGAAAAGACAAACGAAATGGCTAAAAAAATAGAAGAACTTATCTGGAAAGAAGTACCTGAGACCAAAAGTGTGACTGTTCAGGCAGGTGGTTCGGGAGATATATTCGGAGGTTCTGAGGGTTCTCATTATATTTCTATATATACCACGATAGGAGAAACAGAAAAGTCGGTGTTCGATATTGCGGATACACTTAACAAAAAAGTGCGGGAGATTCCCGGTATAAGCAGAGTTAAATTTTCGGTTATGGGTGGTATGTTTGGCGGAGATGATGAAGGTATTTTCGGGGGCGCTCCAATCGAAGTTGAGATTATCGGAGCAGACCTCGATGCGTCAGAGACGTTAGCTCAGAAGTTGAAAGATACTCTTGAGAAGGTTTCAGGGATTTCTTCTATAGAGATTTCCAGGAAAGAGGGCGGTAGGGAATTGTGGCTGGATCCCCGTCTTTCGGAAATGTATTCTTATGGATTTTCCGCTTATACTGTAGGATTCCAGTTGAGAACCGCTTTTTACGGTACTGAAGTAGGGAAATTCAGCGAGGAAGGCATAGAATATCCCATTATAGTGCGATTGGATGATGAGAGTAGAAATTCTTTCGAGACAATCGACAATTTTCAGCTTGTCAGCCAGATGGGTATGCCCGTTCATATATCTAATTTTATGGATCCTGTTGAAAAAAGAGCGGCTATCGCCATCGAGAGAAAAAATAAGGAACGTATGGTTAAATTAAAGATAAGCGTCTCCGCTGCTCTTGGAGACGTTATGACTGAAGTGAGAAAAGTGGTTGGTTCGTTTACTATCCCAAAGGGATTAACTATTAATTACGCGGGACAGGTAGAGGAACAGAGCGAGACTTTCGGAAGTTTGATTTTCGCTATAATGCTTGGTATAATACTGGTTTATCTTGTTATGGCTGCGCAGTTTGAATCTTTCTTCGATCCTTTCATAATTATGTTCTCCGTGCCCTTTGCTTTTGTAGGCGTTTCTCTCGCTTACTGGGTAAGTTTTCAATCCATGAGCTTGATGGGAATGGTCGGAATCGCTATGCTTGTGGGTATTGTGGTTAATAACGCCATCGTTATGATAGACTATTTCAATATCTTGAGAAAAAGGGGTATGAAATTGTCCGAAGCTGTAAAAACGGGCGCTAAAAGGAGATTAAGACCCATACTTATGACCACAGGCACAACGGTATTCGGACTCTTGCCTCTTGCTCTTTCTACAGGTAGCGGGTCTGTTTTATGGAAATCGCTCGGTATTTCGGTAGTTGGCGGCATGATTGTTTCGTCCTTTATAACATTGCTGTTAATCCCGACTTTATATATGATGTTCGAATCAAAGCTAAAAAGGAGTTTTTTGAATGAAACAGATTGAAGTTGTAATATATGTGGGTTTGGAGGATCAGTTTCGGGAAGTTATAGAGCAGGAAAAAATAGATGAATATTTTATAACGCCCAAGGTTATAGGGAAACTTAGAGGTACCGAACCTAAATTGGATACGCATGTCTGGCCGGGATACTTTGTGCAGTATAAATTCTGTCTTGAGGATAAAGCTTTTGAAAGTTTTCGTAAGAAAATCGAAGGTGAAAAAGAGGATTGGATTAAAGAAGGTTTTCTGCTTACTGTAAGAGAAATTGAAGAAAGATGCGGAGGTTGTTCATGATAATATACATTTTGCTTTCGTTCGCGGTAGGAGTAGAGGGGGGAGTTTTTGAACTTCAGGGAAACGATATCGTGTCTCCTGAATTCGGTCCTCGTTTTGGAGTTTTTTGCGACGTTCCTGTGACTTCTAATCTAAATTATGTCCTTTCTTTCGGATGGGGAAAAGCTACCGCTTCGACCCGTACCGTTGCCATTACTTATGATAGTCTGGGACAACGACAGGTTTTTTCGGAGGTAAGGGGCGAAGATTTCGAATATTTGAGCGGGGATTTTTCCGTGAATTGGATTCCTTTAAGGAGTGTGATTTCTCCGTGTTTATCAGGACGGTTGGGTCTCAAAAGCTGGAAATTTGTAAGCGGCGGCGAGGTGGCTATGAGCCTTAACGGTAACGAATTTAAAGGCATAAGCCTTTCTCTGGGAGGTAGTGCGGGTTTAAAGGGAAATATAGCCGGGTTTGTTATTTCCGGAGAAATATTTTCGGATTTCATTTTTTCGGAAAGCAGCGATTGGGAAAAAGGTTTTGGCAGCGAAGATGATAATGAATGGACAAGAGGGGTAATATTCAGATTGGGGAGAGATTTTTAAATGCTGTTGCTTGTATTTGCTCTTTGTTCCGGGATTATATCTCTGGTTATGTTTTATTCTTTTCATTACTCAATCGATAAAATAAATGATGAAATCGATTTTACCACAGAGTTCGAGGAAAAAGAGTGGGGATGGGGTTGGGGTTTGCTGGTTGTGGAGAAAAACCTGGCAATGAACATAAAAATGTTGAAAGGCAAGGAAGAAATAAATTTGAGTTCTGACTCATTGTTGATGGAACTTTCTTTTGATTCTAAATTGCTGGAATTTGGCTACGGGTTTAATCTTTCCCGTTTGATTTTTTATTTAAGCGGGGGAGGGGGGTATTCATCGGTGAATCTTTCGTCGATTAAGCAATCTGAAATAGTTGATTTTTCGCCTTCCCTTTCAAATCCCGAAGGGAGTGTCAACTACAGAGGGTCTTCTTTCGTTCTTTCAGCAAGTTCCGGTGTATTCCTGGCTGTTTCAGATTACCTGGCTGGAGGTGTTTCCGCCGGATATGTATATAGTTTAACGACTCCGCGGTTGGTTTTAGATGGAACCGAAGAGATTGAAATCCAAAATGCTCCCGAGATGCCTCTTCATCAGTGGTATGTCAAGTTCAGTGTGGGAATTGGTGATTTCCAGGGTTTGTAACCGCGATTCACGACCCAAAATTTATCTCACACATAGCTCACGGAGAGCACAAAGAAAAAATATAGTGTTTTTTAAAACACATCTCCCAACCCCAAATTATTCTCGCACAAAGCACACGGAGACACAGAGAAAAACTTTTGTTGTTTTAAAACCAATTCTCGACCCTCAATTACAACCACAAGATTACACAGATTAACACCTGATTTTTTATTCATGGCATTGTCAAAAAAATGGGGGTAGGCAAGAATATTTCTTAGATTTATCAAATAGTTGAGTCTTCAAGTAATTAGATGAAAAAATAAAAAATCTTCTGTGTTCTCCGTGTTCTCTGTGTGAGATACTTTTTTAGGGAAGGCTGGGGTCTTCACCTTGACAGAGTGAGAATCGATATTTATAATGCCGGATATAGGTTTAATGCTATAAAATAAAGGAGGACAAGTAATGGCAGACAAAGATGGAATGCAAGAAGCTCACAATTATTACCTGCATATACCCATAAAAAACGAACCTTACACGCTTCGAGGTTCTAACTCTCTCGATTGGGGGATGAAAAATAGGCTTTCCAATATTTTTAATCCCGAGACCAATCGTACGGTGATGCTTGCCATCGATCACGGATATTTCCTCGGTCCGACAACCGGCCTGGAAAGAGTTGATGTAAGTATCGTGCCGCTTTTACCTTACGCTGATACACTGATGTGTACCCGCGGTATATTACGCTCGACTATTCCTCCGACTTTTACTAAAGGAGTTGTCTTAAGAGCTAGCGGTGGACCCAGCATACTAAAAGAGCTTTCAAACGAAGAGATTGCCGTGGACATAGACGACGCGATACGACTCAATGTCGCGGCTCTTGCTGTACAGGTTTTCGTAGGGGGAGAGTTTGAAACCAGGTCGATACATAATTTGACACGGCTCGTAGACATGGGGAATAGATACGGGATTCCTGTCCTCGGAGTTACCGCGGTAGGCAAGGATATGAAACGGGATGCCAGGTATATGCGTCTGGCAACCAGAATTTGCGCCGAACTTGGAGCGTCTTATGTCAAGACATATTACGTTCCGGATGGTTTCGATACGGTAACCGCTGCCTGTCCTGTCCCGATAGTTATAGCCGGAGGTAAAAAGTTGCCCGAGCTGGACGCTTTGAAGATGGCGCATAACGCCATAAGTCAGGGAGCCTGCGGCGTGGATATGGGAAGAAATATATTCCAGACCGAAGCGCCGGCTGCTATGATTCAGGCGGTCAGAAAAGTTGTTCATGAAAATATGTCTCCTGAAGAAGCGTACGAGGTATATAAGAATTTAAAAGAGGGAAACAAATAAGGGGTTCCGTTTTGGCTAACAAAGCCTTTAATCTTATTAAAGAAAATTCGCCGACACTCAGTGTTGGGATAACCTCGGCTAATTTTTTGAAAATCGGCGAGGAAGTAGAATTACTCGAAGGCACGGATATAAAAATAACGCATTTTGACATTATGGATGGATGTTTTGTGGAAAGATTAACTGTAGGTCCGCATTTTATAAAATCTGTAAAGACCGGTTTGTTGAAGGATGTACATTTAATGATTCAAAATCCCGAAGAAAAGATCCGGGAATATGTGGATGCCGGTGCCGATATGATTACAATTCATATACAGTCTTCCGCCGATATTCTTCCGGTTCTCAGGGAACTCGGAGAACTTGAAAATAAAAACGATCCGGGGAGGGGTTTAATTAGAGGTGTCGCCGTCGATCCCGATATACCGGTTAATTATCTTAAACCTTTACTCGGGAATGTCGAAATGATTACGGTGCTTGCCGTTGATATTAAATCGAAGGGGTTTCCTTTCTTTGATTCTTACGCGGATAAATTTATGGAAGTAAAAGAGCTTGTTTTTGATTCCGGCAGGGAAATACTGTTGTGTCTCGACGGTGGCATCAAGAAGAACAATATTTCCGAATTCGGTAAGTTAGGCGCGGATATTCTGGTTAGCGGAAGCGCTGTATTCGATGGAAAGGATCCCGTGGGGAATATAAAATTCATGTTAGAGGCAATAAAATGAAGAATAGATGGTCAGAAAAAGAGGCGTCCGGTTTTATTTCCGAATATGGTAAAAAATGGGGAGAGGATATCGCTCTTAGAATTTATTCGAGTAGACTGATAGGGGAAGAAAGAGGTCTTGTACTACATGGCGGAGGAAACACATCGGTTAAAGGTTTTTTTTTGAATGTTTTTGCTGAAAAAATACCCGCGATTTATGTCAAGGCGTCAGGTCAGGATCTTTCTGATATCGAACCGGAAGGATATGTCGCTCTCGATCTTGATTACATCAAAAAATTACAAAATTTGAAAAAGCTCTCCGATGAGGAGATGATCAATGAAATATTAACACACCGGTTTAACGCGACCGGTAGAATTCCCTCGATTGAAACTTTAATGCATGCTTTTATCCCCGCTAAATATATAGACCACACTCACGCGGACGCTATACTCGCTCTGGCCAATCAGGTCGATGGAGAGAAAATTACCCGGGATGCGTTGGGTAAAGATGTGATAATAATCGAATACAAAAAACCCGGATTCGCACTTGCTGAAGCCGCGGCTCACGCTTTTAATAAAAATCCTGATTGTAAAGGTATGGTTTTGATGAAGCATGGATTGGTTACCTGGGGTGATAATGCGCGTGAATCTTACCGTAGAACAATCGAACTTGTAACGGAAGCGGAACGCTATATCGCCGGGAAAACCGGTAAAAGTCCAAAAGTTAAAGCCGACACAGCCATATCTAAAGCAAAGGAAAGGTATTTGAAGGTTGCCCCGATCCTTAGAGGTTTTCTGGCAATTCCGACGGACGACCCTGATCGTCCTCATTCGAGGTTTGTAATCAGACCTTTAATAAAAAAAGAAATTTTAGCTTTTTTTGATTCGCCAAAAGGTAGAAAAACGGCAGTAACTCCACCTTTGACCGCGGATCATATTATAAGGACCAAGCCTTATCCGATGTGGTTGGAAGCAGTGGACTTTGATGATGAGGAAAAATTAAGAGAACAAGTAAAGAAATCAATAACAAAGTATTCAAAAAGATATGATGAGTATTTTGAACGTTATTCCGGTAGAAAATTCCGGAAAATGGATCGTTTCGATTCTATGCCGAGAGTAATTTTAATTCCCGGATTAGGCGTGATATGCGCGGGTAGAGACGCGGCAGAAGCCGATATCGCGACGGATATTACGAATTCTACGTTATCGGTTAAGATGAAGATTTCTTCAATGGGAAAATATGAAGGTTTGAGCCAGGAGCATCTTTTTGATATGGAATATCTGAGTCTTCAGCACGCGAAGCTCGACCGGAAAAATAAATTTCCGTTGAGAAGTTCCGTAGCGATTGTGACTGGAGCCGCAGGAGCAATAGGAAGCGGAATTTGCCAGCAACTTCTTAAAAATGGATGTCACGTCGCTGTTTCGGATTTACCTGGTGATAATCTGAATTCATTTGTAGAAGAGCTTAAAATAAATTATAAAGAGAGAATTATCGGTGTTGGTATGGATGTGACAGACCCTGAGTCGGTCGCGAAGGGTTTTAATGCGGTTGTCAAAACCTGGGGAGGAATCGATCTGGTGGTGATAAACGCGGGGATCGCGCATGTTTCCTCTCTCACGGATATGGATATAAAAGCTTTTCGGAAATTGGAAAAGGTAAATATCGAAGGGACTCTTCACGTGCTTTCTGAATCGGGTGGGCATTTTAAGATTCAGGGTACAGGAGGAGATATTGTAGTCATATCCACAAAGAATGTTTTTTCACCTGGCGCGAAATTCGGAGCTTACAGCGCGACCAAGGCGGCTTCACATCAGCTGGCGCGAATAGCAAGTCTGGAATTTGCTGATATGGATGTGAGAGTGAACATGGTTTCTCCCGACGCTGTATTCTCTCACGGCAAGCGTAAATCCGGATTATGGGCTGAAGTCGGACCCGATAGGATGAAGGCGAGGGGACTTTCCGAGAAAGAACTCGAGGAATATTATAGGAATCGAAATCTTCTTAAAACAAAGGTAACAGCGGAACACGTGGCGAAGGCGGTATTTTTTTTCGCGACCCGGCAGACTCCTACAACCGGTGCGACAATCCCGGTGGACGGCGGGCTCCCGGATGCAACCCCGCGGTGATTAGCGGGAGCTTACTCACACAAAGATACTAAGACACTAAGGAACAACAAAGAATTATATTTTGTTGTTTGAAACTACACACAACCCCCAGAAAAAAAGGAACAACAAATCACACAAATAACACGAATATTTTTTTTGTACTATACCCTAAATACTTCACCCTGAATAATAGCCACGGATGAACACAGATTGTCGGGATTAGGAATTAGAAAGTGGCGTAGATATGGAGTAGCGGAGCTTGCTCTGCGATCTTGTGCGTGTACCAAGTTGCGCTACTCCCAAAGAAGTTGTTATTGCGAGTTCAGCATTATACTCTACCCAGGCGAAGTAATCTCTTCATCCACACCCGCATAGGGACGTAGGTTGTACAGTATGTACAGCTTCGCTACTCTCTTGATTCTTCACTAATTCACCATTTTACCATTTCACTATTCCCTATCCACTATGCCTGTCTACCTCCGTTTCCATCTGTCACATATAACAATGGCAAATTGCTGGCATTCCACCATTTTTTCAAAGTCGGAGCCTGAATTCTGGGGGAAACCGTGGTTGATTTCTCCAGCGGTTGATGTTCAGGGATACCGCTCCGAAAAACCGCAGTCAGTTTTCCCGGGGAGGAAACTGATGCTTGTCTTTCAACCTCGTCCCTTTTGACTTTCTCAAAAGACCATACCCGCTCGCTCTAGTGATAAGGGCTTTTGGAAGGACACAGCCTCCTTGTAACACGATAATTTGAAAACCTCCGAAATTGAAAATCCAGGGAAAAGAATCGTTGTAAATACTTTCAAACGGGTGGCTTATTCGGCTGTGGTAGGCGATAAGCAGTTTGTGGTTGTGGATGGGGAAGAGGGGAAGAAATACGATGCTATTGGTGGTATAGGAGAAAAAAATATCGTCTTTGACTCTTCTAATAGTCTTCATTATCTTGCTCAAAAAGGTAACAGTATCTATTTAGTGGAGGAAAGAATAAGGGAAGATAAGGGTGTGTCTTTATAGCAATTAAATAGCGGCTCTACCCTTGTAGGGGTTTGTGCATATTGAGTTTTTTAGAATGGAAGTTCTTCGTCGTCTCCGGGAGGTGCTTCCATGTCTGTCGTATCTTCCGACACTTCGGTTTCGGCTGTTTCTTCTTCCTGGTTTCCGGGGTAAGCAGCAGTAGATTTGGTAAGTACCTGGACTCTGTAAGCGTTAATGCTTACCTCGGTTCTTTTGAAACCATCTACTTCCCTTGTGTAACTGGATAGTCTGCCTTCCACCACTACCGGTGTTCCTTTTTTTATGCGTTCACTCAATCTTTCAGCTTGATTACCCCATAGGGTTATTCCTGTAAACGTGGTTTCTTCTTTCCATTCTCCGTTTTTATCCCTGTAGTTGCGGTTTGAAGCCATTCGAAAACGTAAATAAGCCGCCCCTGATTCAGTATAACTTAAAATGGAGTCGGCGGTTGCTCTTCCGGAAATCACCACAAAGTTTATATTTGGGACTCTGTATTCAGTCATGTGTTATTTCTCCTTTACTACGACGATATATCTCAGTATGTTATTATTTTTACGCAAAGTTTCTTTAAAATCGTTTACTTTTTCGGAATTTGCTTCAAAGTTTATTACAGTATAAAATCCGTTAGTGTGTCCGTCGACTTCATAAGCAAGTTCTTTGATTCCCCAATCGTCTACTTTTGTGATTTTTGCTTTGTTTTTTTCAAGGTAAGATTTTATTTCATTAACTATTTGTTCCTTTTCCTCGTCTTTTTCCGGATTGATAATAAATGTACATTCGTATTTTCTCATTTACCCTCCTTTTTAATTTCCGTTGATTCTTGACATAGCTATGTCAATGCCTTCATTTTTCCAGATAAAAACCGCTTCCTGCGCTTTTTCCAGGATATTGGGTATTTCTTTCTCTTCTTCTTTGGTAAATTTAGAAAGAACCCAATCTGAGGTTTCTTCCTCTTCAGGACTTCCTACGCCGATTCTTAGACGCGGTATGTTTTCACTGTTAAGATGGTATATTACCGAATGCAAACCTTTATGCCCTCCATCGCTTCCGTTACCTCTTAATCTTAATTTGCCGAATGGTAGATCTATATCGTCCAGTATAATGAGCATATTCTCCGGAGAAAGAGAAAAATGTTCATATAATTCAAGGGCGGCTATTCCGCTGTTGTTCATAAAAGTTGTGTTGTAAGCCAAAACAAGCTCATCCGATATGCAATAATAGTAATGCCCTTTACCCGGTTTAAATCTTAATTTTTTTCCGGAGCTTATGAATCGTATTAACCTGTTTCCAAGATTATGTCTGGTTTCGATATAGTCCGGCAAGGGATTCCCTAATCCAATCGCGGCGAGATATTTTATTCGCCACTCTCCTTCTCTTTATCTTCTTCGGTTTCTTCGGCTTCAGCTTTGGTTATTACTTCAGGCTCTTCAGCCATCTCTTCACCGATAGGTATTTCTTCCTCAACAGGTGTAACTTCGACGACTTTTCTCGGCGTTAAGATATTTGCCACGGTGGCCGCAGGATCTGCTTCAACTTTAACTCCCTCGGGTATATTGAGATCTCTGATGTGGAGTGAATCGCCCATTTCAAGATGGGAAACGTCTACCACTATTTTTTCCGGGATATCTTTTGGTAAACATCTTACTATTAAGTCCCTGTGTTCTATATTTAATATTCCACCTTCTTCTACACCTTTTGGTTTCCCCGTATATTCGAGTATAACGTGGACATTAATTTCTTCGTTTTCATGTATGTGCTGGAAGTCTACGTGCAGAAGGTTTTCTGTTAATGGATTGCGGCTGATTTCGCGCATTAAAACCTGAAGTTTTTTGCCTTCGTAATCGAGGTTTAACAATGTAGCTTCTGAATGCATGCTGTGCAGAACATTTTTCAACTCGTCTTCTTTAATCATTATCAGTTTGCTTTTTTCACCATGGCCGTAAATAACACCCGGAATCCATCCTTCTTTTCTAAGGCGTTTTACTTTTCTTGTTCCTGTTTCTTTTCTTTCTTTTACTTTCAACTTCTCCTCCTAAATAAAAAGTGATGATACAGATTTGTTTTCATGGATTCTTATTATAGCTTCACCTAAAAGTTTTGCTACCGAAACCACTTCAATTTTGCTGCTTTTTGTTTGTTTATTAATTGGAATGGTGTCCGTAACGATGAGTTTATCGAGCGATGACGATTCTATCTTTTTTATCGAGTTATCTGAGAGCACCGGATGTGTTATGTAAGCGTAAATTGCGCTGGCTCCCTGTTTTTTTAATTCGTTCGCAGCTTCTGTTAAAGTTCCGGCTGTGTCTACGATGTCGTCGATTATTATAACGTTTTTATCCTTAACATTTCCGATTATATTAACAACCTCGCATTGATTAGGTTCGGGTCGTCGTTTATCTACTATCGCTATTGGTATATCTCTGTCAATTTTTTTAGCTATGGCTCTCGAGGCTTCAACTCTCCCCACGTCGGGAGAAACTATTATTGTTTTTTTGTGGTCTAATTTGAGCTTTTTTATATGTTCAACCATTACCGGAGTCGCGTAGAGGTGGTCGACCGATATATCGAAAAATCCCGTTATCTGCGGTGAGTGTAAATCCATGGTTAGAATTCGGTCTGCGCCTGCTTTTTCGAATAAATTAGCGAATAACTTGGCTGAGATCGGGACTCTGGGTCTGTCTTTCTTTTCCTGCCTTCCATAACCAAAATAAGGTATTACAGCGGTTATTCTTCCGGTTGAAGAACGGTTTAAAGCATCTATTATAAGCAGAAGCTCGATAATGTTTTCCGCCGGAGGGTTTGTCGATTGAACAACAAAAACATCCCTTCCGCGAACGTTTTCTTTTATTTGAATGAAAATCTCACCGTCCGAAAATTTTTTCTTTGCAAGTGAAGCCAGAGGTTTATTTAAACTTTCAGAAATGCCTTTTGCAAGAGCTAAACTTTCGGAACCTGAAAAAACTTTTAATTCCACTTTTCCTTCTCTCCTGGGGCGGTAGGATTCGAACCTACGAATGCGAGACCCAAAATCTCGTGCCTTGCCGCTTGGCGACGCCCCAAATGATTATTTTAAGGGCTTATTTTTTATAAAAGATCTTCTTCTTCTATCTCTTCTTCAAATTCCTGAATATCGCCAATATCTTCCTCGCTGTCGGTCTCCAGGTCCTCTCCTGTTTCATCTTCTTCGAATGCTTCTAAATCCGTACTATCGTCAGGTGCTTCGAAGTCTTCCTGTTCAAGGTCTGAGCCTCTGGGGTTTTTGCCTTCTTCTTCACATTTGCTGTAGTATTCGTCAAGAACGACTTTTTCCAGCTTTTTTCTCATGTTGTTATTTATCGGATGAGCGATGTCTCTGAAAGTCCCATCCTTTCCTTTTCTGGAAGGCATCGCGACAAACAGTCCTTTTCTGCCTTCGATTACTTTCATGCCGCGAATAACAAATTCGTCGTCGAAAGTTACATTGACAAACGCTTTTAGCCTTGGCTCATCTCTTAGTGTTACTCGTACTTCTGTGAATTCCATTAGTCCTCCTTTGGTTTTAACAAGTTGAAGTACTCTTCTCGGGAGACGCTACTGCATTGTTTTAATGTATATTGTGTCTCTTTTAAATCTCCCATCCTGTAGTTATATTTTTCTGATCCGCATATTGCATAAACAGTAGGACCAGACCCACTCAATAAAACATTTATTGGCTTAAGTCCGTTTAGCTTTTTCATCGTATATTTTAATTGGGGATATTCCCTTAAGATTACCCCCTCAAATGAATTCCTTAATTTGCGAAGGATTTCTTTTTCCCCCTCTTGCATTTTATGAAGTATAAGGCTTAAGTCTTCATTTGTCAAGTCTTGTTTTTGTTTGTCATCCCACATTTGATAGGCGTTTTTTGTGGATATTGAAAACGAGGGAATTGCCAGCAGGAAATCGAGTCTGGGAATATCTTTTTCCCATTTTATGTTTTCTCCTCTGCCTTTTACCAGCGCGGTTCCTCCTTTCAGGAAAAAAGGTACATCTGAGCCTAAACTTTTGGCGTTTTTCATCAGTTCTTCAAACTTTTTGGGATATTTAAATAAGCGATTCAGAGTTAGTAAAGTAACCGCGGCGTTCGAGCTTCCTCCTCCTAATCCGGCGCCTATAGGAATTTTCTTATCAATTTTTATTTCTATTCCTGTTTTTTTTGTTTCAATATCTTTAAAGAAATTTACCGCCTTATAGATAAGGTTGGAAGGACCTTCCGGCAAGTTCGGATTATTGGATTTTATTCTTATTCCTTCTCCGCCCAATTTAAAATAAAGCAGGTCTTTTAAGGATATTGTCTGGAATATAGATTCGATAGAATGAAAACCGTCTTTTCTTTTCTCGAGTATGTAGAGACCGAGATTTAATTTGGCGAATGAAGGTACTTTTAAATATTCCATGGTTGATTATTTACCGCAAAGTTCACAAAGACCACGAAGATTTTTTAGATTTTTATAATATGACATAAGCTATGATTTTTTCAAAAGCGTTTTCGGGTTTTTAGTTCTTTTATTAAAGGGTCGATGTTTACGGTTTCCCGGGGATGCATTTCTTTCCAATTTTCAAGCAATTTTATCGCTCCTTCAGGGTTGAACCGGATAGAAAGAAATATAATTTGATCTGAGAGTTCGGGTTTATTTATTATTTCGCGGATAATTTCTTTTATTTTATCGTTGTTTCCGGATAGAGCGTAAAGTTGTATAAGACCTCTATAACCGGCGGCTTTGAGATTTTCTTTATTTAGTAGTGAAGTGAATTCTTCTGCAGCCTTTTCTATTTCCTTTGTATTGTTTTCCTTTGATTGTGCTATAAAAGCCAGCATTTCAGCTCTAAGCAGATGAAGCGAGGGAGTATTTGTTATGGAAAGAAGAGAATCGCAAAAATCGGTCGCGGTTTCTTCTTTACCGAGTAATGAATAAATCCTTTTAAGCCCATCAGCTGCCTGAAGAGTTGTGATGGTTGAAAATTCAGAATTCATAGAAAAGATAAAGGCTTTTTTGAAGATATCTTCAATAATTCTTAAAGTATCTTTTTCGGTTCCGGAAATGGTCTGCACTCGTCTGTCATCGAATTTTTCTAAAGCGTAATCCGCAAACTTAAAGTAAATTGACGCGTGATTGATAAGAGGTTTTTGCTGTTCAGGACCTGTGTAAATAGTTGGGTTTTCGCAGTAACTTGTTTTAAATTCGCCGGTCAGTTTGTCGAACATCCTGGCGTAATTTATCATATTTTCACCTTTTTTTTCTACCAGACGGTAAGCGAAACCTTCCAGTTCGAGATGATTGCCGTATAGTTGCATAGAATTAGGGTCTACCGGAAAAGAAAAATAAATATTGATTGAAGGCTTGAAATTTTCCTTAATATATTTTTTCACAAATAAATCTCCCGGCATTATTAAGTCTTTAAGGGAAGGTTTTATCCCTTGAGAGGTAATAAGTATGTTTCTTACCAGAAAGTCCGCCGGGCGTAACCATTTGTGGTCTTCGGTTTTCAAGGGTGCTATATTTTCGATAACCCAATCTTCAAATTCTAAATCGGTCTGCTTGTTTCTTTTTTGTATACGATATTCTCTATCCAGAGTGGTTCCCTTGAAAGGAGAAACGAAATCCATAGGTATACCTGATTCTTTTAACTGTTTTATATACCAGCTGGTGTTCATAAGAGAAAAATTGGAAATACGTACTCCCTTTTTGTTTTTCGGGTCGAACTTTCTGAAATTTTTTACCTCCTGAAGGAACCATAAAGGGAATGTATCATTATCTCCGTAGGTGAATAGGATAGAGTTTTCTTCCGGGGTTATCAGCATGTTGTGAGCGTAGTCCGACGCGATCCAATTGCCCCTTCTGTTAACATGACTTTGTATGTTTGAAATCAACGGTGTGATACCTATTAAAAAGGATAGGGCTATCGTTCCCTGACCGTAAGATTCTTTTATCTTTTTCATTCTTTGGTATGTCCAGTATAATCCGATAGCCACGTAAAACATAAAAAGGAAAAACGCGGGAGTCCAGAAATAATCTCTTTCCCTGACTTCCCTACTCTGATGCGCGGGATTGGGATCGGAGGGAGAAAATTTTAAATTCAGATAAAACACCAGACCTAAGCTGACCAGAATGTAAAGAATAAAAAATAAATAAAAGGATTTTCTGTCTTTTTTATAATGGATAAACATTCCCCAGAGTCCTATTATAACGTATAAGTATGTACCGGCTATCGATGTATATTTTAACAGGTTGTTTACATTCGCTTCTCTCGGATAGGGGAAATATTGCCATGAAAAATACTTAAATAAAATTTTCATCTGTTCGAATAACGCCGGAAAAATAGGCAGGTTGGTTTGCGCCTGCGTTTTTCTGGGTATCATTTTCATCGGTCCATATTGTTCTCGCGATATAACGCTCCACAGGGCACTGAAATTGCTCGGGTCTGCCTGGTTTATTGCCGGGTTAGCCTGGGCTCGCACCATGAGAAAACAGTATGTCGTGGCGCCGATTAAAATAAGGATAACAGAGAAGATAATTAATTTCGGATTATTGAATATTTTTTTGTCGGTCATTAGTATAAAAACAAGGGTTCCCGGGATAAGAAGTAAAGGTATCAGATGGATTCCGAAAGCCAGGAAAATCAAGTAAACGAGGAGCAAAATGTAGTTATTGTCGCCTCTCATCTCGCGGTTTTCGTCCCAGTGTAAAGCAAGCCATAGGCCGATTACGAGTATTAGAATCGACGTAGAGTAGACTTCGGTTTCGACCGATGTATCCCAAACACTGTAGGAAAGACCGGCTCCGATGGCTGAGAATATCGCTATTAGATGACAGCTCAAAGGCAGTCTTTTTCCTCTGTTTTCTCTGAATCTTTGAAATACGGATAGTAGAATGAGGTAAAGAAAACCTCCCGCTAAAGCGGAGGAGAGAGAGGAAAGGAAATTTATTCTTTTTGCCACTTCATTGAAAGGAATTATAATATCGAATATTCTGCACAGTAATGTAAAAAAAGGAGTACCGGGAGGGTGGGCTACTCCTAAAATGTGCGCGCACGCTATGAATTCTCCGCAGTCCCATAGAGATACTGTCGGGGCGATAGTATAAAGGTAGACGGAAATTAAAACGATCGTTAAAGATGAAAATCCTATTATTTTCCTTTTGTCGAACATTTACTCCCCTTTTTTTATCGAAACAAATATAAGAAATTGAAAAAATAAATCAAGTACCCCGC